>JBFYWX010000222.1:0-4366 GCA_041310825.1 Desulfobacteraceae bacterium
AGGCCATCGGGGTCATCGGCGGCACCAACATCCAGTTCGCCCACGACCCCGAAAGCGGCCGCGTGGTCGTGATCGAGATCAACCCGCGCACCTCCCGCTCCTCGGCGCTCGCCTCCAAGGCGACCGGATTTCCCATCGCGCGCGTGTCGGCCCTTCTGGCGGGCGGCCTCAACCTCGAGGAGATCCCCTACTGGCGTGAGGGCACGCTCGACCGCTACACCCCCTCCGGGGACTACGTGGTGGTCAAATTCGCACGCTGGGCCTTCGAAAAGTTCAAGGGCATCGAGGATAAGCTCGGCACCCAGATGCGCGCGGTGGGCGAGGTGATGAGCTTGGGCCGAAACTACAAGGAGGCCCTGCAGAAGGCGATCAGAAGCCTGGAGACCAACCGCTACGGGCTGGGCTTCGCCCGCAACTTCTACGACCTGCCCCTCGAGCAGCTGCTGGAGCTTCTCTCCGTCCCCACAAGCGAGCGGCAGTTCATCCTGTACGAGGCGCTGCGCAAGGGGGCCGACGTCGAGGCCCTCTACCGACTCACCCACATCAAGCCCTGGTTCATCCGGCAGATGCAGGAGCTGGTCGCGCTGGAGGAGGAGATCCTCGCCTGCCGCGGAGGCGAGCTGCCCGACGCCCTGCTCGAGCGCGCCAAAAAGGACGGGTTCTCCGACCGCTATCTCGCGCGCCTCCTCGCACTGCCCGAAACCGAAATCCGCGCGCGGCGCAAGCACATCGGCGTCGTCCAGGCCTGGGCGCCGGTGCTGGTCAGCGGGGTGGCGGACGCCGCCTACTACTATTCGACCTACAACGCCCCCGACCGGGTGCCCGTCAGCGCCAAGAAGAAGATCATGGTGCTGGGCGGCGGCCCCAACCGCATCGGCCAGGGGATCGAGTTCGACTACTGCTGCGTGCACGCGGCCTATGCCATCCGCGAGGCGGGCTTCGAGTCCATCATGGTCAACTGCAACCCCGAGACGGTCTCCACCGACTACGACACCTCGGACAAGCTCTACTTCGAACCCCTGACGGTCGAGGATGTGCTCGGGATCTACGAAAAAGAGGCCCCCGAGGGGGTGATCGTCCAGTTCGGCGGCCAAACTCCCTTGAACATCGCACGCGAGTTGGCCGAGGCCGGCGTGCGCATCCTCGGCACCTCGCCGGATGCCATCGATCTGGCCGAGGACCGCGACCGCTTCCGCGAGATCATGCGCCGGCTGAGCATCCCCATGCCCGAGTCGGGCATGGCCGGCAGCGCGGCCGAGGCGCTTGCAGTCGCCGACCGCATCGGCTACCCCCTCATGGTGCGGCCCTCCTATGTCCTCGGCGGCCGGGGCATGGAGGTGGTCCACGACGCGACGATGCTCGAGCGCTACGTGACCGCCGCCGTGGAGCTCTCGCCGGAGCGCCCCATCCTGATCGACAAGTTCCTGGACAACGCCATCGAGGCCGAGGCCGACGCCATCGCCGACGGACAGGACGCCTTCGTGCCGGCGGTGATGGAGCACATCGAGCTAGCCGGGATCCACTCCGGAGACTCGGCCTGCGTCATCCCGCCGATCAGCCTCGCTCCCAAACATATCGACACCATCCGGGAATACACCCGGCGGATCGCCGTCGAACTCGGGGTCGTTGGCCTGATGAACATCCAGTACGCCATTTACGAGAACACGGTCTACGTCCTTGAGGCCAACCCCCGCGCTTCGCGCACCGTGCCGATCGTCTCGAAGGTCTGCGGGCTCTCCATGGCGCGCACCGCGACCCAGGTGGCATTAGGCCGCCGCCTTTCGGAGCTCGGGCTCGAGGAGCGGCGCATCCTCCACTTCGGGGTCAAGGAGGCGGTCTTCCCCTTCAACATGTTCCCCGAGGTCGACCCCGTGCTCGGCCCGGAGATGCGCTCGACCGGCGAGGTGCTGGGGATCTCCTACTCGTTCGGACGCGCCTTCTTCAAGGCCCAGGAGGCCACCCAGACCAGACTGCCGCTCGAGGGCACGGTCCTCTTCACCATCGCCGACCGCGACAAGACCGCGGCCATCGAGCCGGCGCGCCGCTTCCGGGACCTCGGCTTTCAGATCATGGCGACCGAGGGGACCCACCGCTTTCTGAAAGATATCGGGATCGACGCCGTCCCGGTCTTCAAGATCGGGACCGGGCGGCCCAACCTGGTCGACGTCATGAAAAACGGGCAGGTCCACCTGCTCGTCAACACCCCGAGCGGCCGCAAGGGGGCCGCCGACAGCTCCAACATCCGCCGCGCGGCCGTCAAGCACAAAATCCCCTACATCACCACCACGGCCGCGGCCATCGCCGCGGCCAAGGGGATCGCCGCGCGCCGCGAGGGCCGTCCCAAGGTTAGGTCGCTGCAGCACTACCATGGGGATATAAGATAAAGGAACGGCGCAGGGCGCACGGTACACGGCGCACGGAAAAAAAGGGATGGGTGTTATTGAGTGTTGGGCGTTCAGTGTTCGGTGTTTGGTGGCGGGGCCCGATTGCCATCGGCGGCTTTTGCCTGAAGACAATTTTAGGCATTTTAGGCATTTCTTTTAACCCTTGAACCCTTTCATTTGGTAACATCATGGGCGGCGTATTCGGTATCGTGTCGAAGGAAGACTGCGTGTCGGATCTGTTCTACGGGACGGACTACCACTCCCACCTGGGCACCCGGCGGGGCGGCATGGCCGTGATGAACTCGCACGGCATCCAGCGTTCGATCCACAACATCGAGAACAACTACTTCCGCACCAAGTTCGAAGCCGATCTCGCCCGTTTCAAGGGCAGGAGCGGGATCGGCACGATCAGCGACACCGACCCGCAGCCGCTGGTGATCGGCTCGCACCTGGGCACCTTCGGCATCGTCACCGTCGGCAAGATCCGCAACCTGGAGGCGCTCGTCCAGGAAGCCTACGCCCGCCGCCGCGTTTTCACGGACACCTCGGGCGGCGCCATCACCCCCACGGAGATGACGGCCGAGCTGATTTGCGAGGCGGGCGGGTTCGAGGAGGGGATCGGCCGGGCCCAGGCCGCGATCTGCGGCTCCTGTTCCCTTTTGCTCCTGACGGACAAAGGGGTCTATGCCGCGCGCGACCGGCTCGGGCGTACCCCGCTCGTCATCGGGCGCCGCGAAGGGGCGGTGGCCGTGAGCTCGGAATCCTGCGCCTTCCCCAACCTGGGCTTTCGCAGCGAGTATTTCCTGGGGCCCGGCGAGGTGGTGCGGATCACCGCCGAGAGCTGGGAGCAGCGGATCCCCCCGGGGCCGCGAATGCAAATCTGTGCCTTTCTGTGGGTCTACTACGGCTACCCGGCCTCGGAGTACGAAGGCATCAACGTGGAGGCGGTGCGCAACGCCTGCGGCGAGGCCCTCGCGCGCCGGGACGACACCCCGGTCGACTGCGTGGCCGGGATCCCGGACTCCGGGATCGGGCATGCCATCGGCTATGCCAACGAGAAGAAAATCCCTTACCGCCGGCCCTTCGTCAAATACACCCCCACTTGGCCGCGCAGCTTCATGCCCCAGGACCAGCATCTGCGGGACCTAGTGGCGAAGATGAAGCTGATCCCCGTGCGCCGCCTGATCGATGGGCAGCGGCTGCTCTTCTGCGAGGACTCCATCGTGCGCGGCACTCAGCTCCAGGACACGATTCGGATCCTCTATGACTACGGCGCCTGCGAAGTCCACATGCGCCCGGCCTGCCCCACCCTGATCTACCCCTGCGAGTTCCTCAATTTCTCGACCTCGCGCTCCACCTTGGATCTGGCCGGCTGCAAAGCCATCCAAGATCTGGAGGGCAGCGCGGAGGTAGATCTGTCACGTTACGCCCAGGCCGGTTCCGAGCAGAATCTCGCCATGATCGAGTTGATCCGCCGACGCCTGCGCCTTACCACCCTGAAGTACCAGCGGCTGGATGACCTGGTGGCCGCCATCGGCATGCCCCGGGAGAATCTCTGCACCCACTGCTGGGACGGCTCGAGCTACTGCTGACATCATCACTTACATCGGAATATACATTCGGGGTGGGGCAGCGCGCTGCTACCAAGACAGGCGTAAGCGATAACCACCGGCGAAAAATAAGATTCATTAAATAACTAAATATCATCGGTTTGTATAGATAAAAAAAATGAGTTGATCACTTGACAAGTTCAGTAGGAATGAGTTAGAGGTCCTTTCACGAGAAAGGGCTCCCACTTCTCCTGACCTAGATCCATTCGGCATCTCCCGCCTGCCCTTTCTTTCAGATCCGCCCCAGGCTCCTCCTATCCCGCAGCGCGGAGCAAGACCATGCCGGAGCAGGCGTTACACGACTTTCTCTATGTCGGCGTCTTTCTGCTGATCGGTGTGCTCTTTGCGGCCTCTCCCATCGTCGTTTCGTGG
>JBFYWX010000230.1:0-2691 GCA_041310825.1 Desulfobacteraceae bacterium
TGCTCATCAAGCCGCTGGACGCGGTGCTGACCGAGCTGACCAACGACGCGATTCGCATGGTGGACCCGACGCGAACGATCGACCTGACCTCAGGCCTGTGGTTCTCGATCGTTTCGGTGCCGCTGCTCGTGATCGTGATCGCGCTGATCACCGATCGCGTCATCTCGCCGCGGCTGGGCAAGTTCGATCCGGGCTCGGCCGAAAGCACCGAGCCCGCCACGCAGGGCTCCGGCCTGGCGCCCGCCGAGTGGCGCGGTCTCGGCTTGGCCGCGGTCGCGCTGGTACTGGTGCTGGGGATCTGCGCGCTCCTGACCCTGCCGTCCGGCGCACCGCTGCGAAACCCGGAAACCGGCGCGTTGATCGGAAATTCACCGTTCATGAACGGGTTGATCGTCGCGATCATGTTCGTTTTCCTCGCCACCGGCATCGCTTACGGCATCGGGGCCGGCACGATGAAGAGCAACGCCGAGGTCATCGGCGCCATGACCAAGGCGATCAGCGGGCTCGGCGGAACGATCCTGCTGTTTTTGGTCATCAGCCAGTTCATCGCCTATTTCAACTACAGCAACCTGCCGACCCTGATGGCGGTCACGATGGCCGACGCCCTCAAAGCCGTTGATATCGGCTCGGTCTGGAAGCTTTTGGGTTTCATCGTCGTGGTCACCGCGTTGAACATCGTGTTCACGCCCGCGATCGCCAAGTGGGCGATCTTCGCGCCGGTCTTCGTGCCGCTGTTCGTAACGCTCAACGTAGACCCCGCGGCCGTCTTGTCTGCGTATCGCGTCGGCGACTCGCCGACCAATACGCTGACCCCGCTCAATGCCTATTTTGCCCTGGTCGTCGGGTTTGCACAGAAGTTCGCCAAGGACACCGGCATCGGCACGGTGGTGGCGCTGCTCCTGCCCTACGCGGTGTGGATGACGCTTGCGTGGGCGGGTCTGTTTACGGTCTGGTACCTGCTCGGTCTGCCGTGGGGCTTTTAGGGCCGGCCGGAATTAGAATGTGAAAGGGGAATGCGATGAAAAACGTACCGCTGGATGAGAGTGCCGCTGAAGCCCACTTGATGAACTTTCTGACGATCGAAGGCATCACCGGCGAGGAAAAGGCGATCGCAGAGGCGGTCGCGGCCGCACTTCAGAGAGTCGGGGTGCCGGCGGCGGCCATCCGGTTCGACAACGCCCACAAGAAGATCCCGCTGCCCACCCAGACCGGCAATCTGATCGTGGAACTGCCGGGGACGCGGAAGGGGAACCGGCTGCTCTTCTCGAGTCACCTGGATACGGTCCCCCTCTGCGCCGGCGCCAAACCCATCCGCCAGGGCGACCGGATCGTGACCGACGGCAGCACCGCGCTCGGCGGGGATGCGCGCACGGGGTGCGCGGCGATCGTGGCCATGGTCGAGACCCTGCTGAAGCACAAGCTGCCGCATCCGCCGCTCACCCTGCTTTTCACCGTCCGCGAGGAGAGCGGTCTGCACGGCGCGCGCGAGCTCGACGCGAAGGACCTCGGCGGCGCCAAGATGTGCTTCAACGTGGACTCCACCCATGCGAACAAGCTCACCATCGCCGCCGTCGGCCAGGAAAACTGGGAGGCGGCGATCAAGGGCAAAGCGTCGCACGCCGGAGTCGCACCCGAACAGGGGATATCCGCCACGCTCGTCGGGTCGATCGCGCTCGCCGAAGCGCATCGCGCCGGCTGGTTCGGTAAGGTCACGAAGCCCGAGGGCGCGGGGACCAGCAACGTGGGCGTATTCGGCGGCAAGGACCGCAAAGCGGCCGGGGACGCCACCAACGTCGTCACCGATTACGTCCACATTACCGGCGAAGCACGCAGCCACGATGCCGCGTTCGCCGGCACCATCGTGGCGGGCTACCGCGATGCGTTTATGAAGGCGCGGGAGGCAGTGAAAAGCTCGGACGGCGAGATGGCCGAGGTCACGTTCGATGCCAAACCGTCTTATCCGCCCTTCAAGCTCGAGGAGAATTCGCCGGCCTTGCAGTATGCCCGGCGCGCGGTCGAGTCGCTCGGGATGACGCCCGAGGTCATCAGCTCGAACGGTGGGCTCGATGCCAACTGGCTGGTCAAGCACGACGTTCCGACGGTGACCTTCGGCGCTGGGCAGGCCGAGATCCACACCGTCAAGGAGTATGTGGACGTGCCGGAGTACCTCAAGGGCTGCCGCCTGGCCGTTGTGCTGGCCATCCAGGAATAGGCGGCTTCGCGGCAGGGAAGGTCCCGGCCAGCCGGGTAGTATGAAGACGGAATCCACGGCACCCGACACGGCGACCCTGCTCGAGTTGCTGTTCCGGCTGGGGCAGGCATACATTGCGTGCGGCGAGCAAACGGCGAAGGTGGAGCTGACCCTGCGCCGCACCGCGGCGGCGTACGGAATTCGCAAGTCCCGCGTCGTGGCGTTTCCCACCGCCCTGTTCATTTCGATTCACGACGAAGCGGGCGAGCGCGTGACCGTGGCCCAATGCGAACCGCAGACGCTGCGGCTGGACCAGATCGCGGACGTTTACGCGTTGGGCGAGGCGGCAGAAAAAGCGGGGGTGGCGCCAGCCGAGGGCCTGCAGCGGCTCTCGGCGATCCTGGCGCAGAAGGCGCGCTTCGGTGCCGCCGGGATCGTCGTTGGCCACTCGATTCTCACCGTCGGCCTGGCGATCGTGCTGATGCCGACGGCCGCCAACC
>JBFYWX010000247.1:0-8844 GCA_041310825.1 Desulfobacteraceae bacterium
TTGTGTACAATATTTTTACACGCCCCAGCAAAACCAGACTGGCATTGTGTTTACAAAGATTTAAATTCTGTCCAACTTTTTAACTTTTTTGGTTCCGGCTTGTCCGGGTTGGGCATTATAGGGCATTTTAGCGCATTCTATGCATTTTAATTCCCTCATCCCCTCTCCTCACCGTCACGATCCCCAAGTAGCCGTCCACCGTCAGGGGGTCGCCGGTTCGGATCAGCTCGACGGCATCGGGGATGCCTGTCACGCAGGGCAGGCCGTACTCGCGCGCGATGATGGCCCCGTGGATCAGCATGCCGCCGCGGCGCTCGACCACGGCGGCGGCCAGCGGCACCACGAAGGTCATGTTGGGATCGACGGCATCGCAGACGAGGACCTCTCCGTGCCGGAACCCCTCGAGATCCGCATGCCGGCGCACCACGCGCGCAAGGCCCTGGGCCAGACCGGGCCCGGCCGGCTGGCCGACAAGCTGGCGGGCGCTGATCCGGGGCCCCGTCTCCGCGGCGCGCGGCCCGCGGCCGGGCTCGCCCGGCCCCGCGTCGAGTTTGAGGTTCTCCAGCACCCCCTTCAGCTCAACCCGGGCCGGGTCCCCGTCCACCGGGCCCGCTGTCAGCCGGCGCCGGCCCTCATGGACCGCCGCCGTGAGCTGGGCCTCGATGCGGCCGAGGTGGATGTTGTCGTCGTCGCGCAGCCGGTAGCTTGCCCGCGCCAGCTCGAGCAGCTCGGCGGCCTCGGCGCGCTTCTCCTCGGGGAAGGACTCCATGAAGCGCCGCAGGCGCTCCTCGCGGCCGGCCTTCTGCCCGGCGGCCAACGGCGGGTGCGCCGCCATTTCCAGGATCAGCCGCTCCAGGGGCCGGGTCGCCCCGTCGCACTGGGTGCCCCCGGTCACGGTGCAGGAGAGGTCTCCGAACGCTGCGATAAAGGCTTCGAGCCGCTCCCGGAAATCCGGGGCCCGCGCCGCACACTCCCCGCTCCTTAAGCAGTCGCCAACGGCAGGATCGCGCCGCACCGCCTCCGCCAGCTCCGCCAGCATCCGGTTGCGCGCCAGGCTCGCCATGTCGGTGCGGGTCAAGAGGTCGACGAACTCGTAGGGGTCGGCCGGCCGCAGGGCGTCGTTGTAGACCTGGCCGAAAAGGCGGATTCCGTGGGCAAAGGGGATGAAGTCCGCCCAGTAGACCTTCACCCAGTGGTCGTTGATCTCCAAGCGGCGCTTTAGTTCGGCAACAAGCCCGGCCTCGGGGAGCCTGGCGAGGTCGACGGCGGCAAGCGTATCCGCCTCGCGCACCATGGCGGGGATCAGCTCCTCTGCCACCTTGCGGTGCAGGGACTTGAGGTTGCCGAAGCTGCGGTGCAGGCTGAGGTACCAGGCGCGCTGGTCGCCGGCGTCGGCCTGCTGGCGGGTGGTCACCGGCCGGGATTGAAGCATCAGCAGCCGATCCCCTGAGATCGTCCACTCCACATCCTGCGGCCGGCCGAAATGCCGCTCCGCCTTCAGGGCCAGGTCATAGACCGCCGACACCTCGTGCGGCGCGAGCGGGGGGCGGCCGGCGGGCGCGGCGGGGAGTTCGGCCAACTCGATCCCGGCGGCCCCGGCAACGGCCCAGCGCTCTCTTTTGGCCGGCGCATGGCTCAGGAGCCGCCCGAAATCCCGGTCCACGACCCAGCGGTCGGGCTCAACCGCTCCGTCGACGAGCCCCTGGTTCAGGCCGTGGACCGCCTCCACCACCGCCTGGGAGGGCTGGACGGGGTCCTGGGAAAACGCGATGCCCGAGCGCTCCCCCATGGCCATCGCCTGCACCACCACCGCCATGGCGCTGTGGGCGACATCAAGGCCCAGTTCCTGCCGGTAGAGCAGCGCCGCATCGGACCAGAGCGAAGCCCAGACCCTGCGCACGTGATCGAGGGCGGCCTCCGCCCCGCGCACGTTGAGGTAGGACTCGTGCAGGCCGGCAAAGGAGCTCGCGGCGGCGTCCTCGTCCGGGGCCGAGGAGCGCACCCCAAGGGGCCGGAGCCCGAACCGGCGCGAAACCGCCTCTTTCAGCTCCTCCGCCAGCCGGGCCGGCATGGGGGCACGCAGGAAGAGGTTGCGGATGCGCGTGGCGCAGTCCCAGATCTCCTCCCAGCGCATCTGCCGGAACTCCTTGCGGTTGAGCTCAAGCAGAATGCGCTCGGCGAGCCCGCTCGCCTCCACGAAACGGCGGTAGGCATCGGCCGTGATGCTCAGAAACCCCGGCACCGCAAACCCGGCCTTGACCAGCCGCGCCAGGGCAAACGCCTTCCCCCCGACCTTCCGCCGGTCATCGTCGCCGATCTCGTTGGGATGAAGGATGAGAGACATAAAGAAAATGCATAGAATGCGCTAAAATGCCTAGAATGCCTATAATTCAAGGAATAAGCATGGCATCGATTGTACACCACTAAAGCGGAGGATATCAGCCGGCATCAAAAAAGAGATCCCCACCCAATCCCCCCAATTTTAGTCTCTTACCAATGAAATTTTGTGTGTTTTGTGTACAATATTTTTACACGCCCCAGCAAAACCAGACTGGCATTGTGTTTACAAAGATTTAAATTCTGTCCAACTTTTTAACTTTTTTGGTTCCGGATTGTCCGGGTTGGGCATTATAGGCATTTCTTAAAATTTATCCCCAAACATCCCCCGTATCGCTTCGGGGTCGGCGCGGCAG
Organism: Desulfobacteraceae bacterium; assembly: GCA_041310825.1. Lineage (GTDB taxonomy): Bacteria > Desulfobacterota > Desulfobacteria > Desulfobacterales > SpSt-501 > SpSt-501. Next base: position 2,694 of record JBFYWX010000247.1, read on the forward strand.
ATGCCGCGTTCGGTGATCAGGCCGGTGATGAGGCGGGCCGGGGTCACGTCAAAGGCGAAGTTGGCCGCCGGGCTGGCCGCGGGGCAGACCCGCACGCGGCCGGGGCGCTCGCCGTCCCAGCCGCTGACGAAGCGCACCTCGTCCGGATCGCGCTCCTCGATCGGGATGTCTCTGAGGCCGTCGCGCAGGTCCCAGTCGAAGCTGCTCGAGGGCAGGGCCACGTAGAACGGCACCTGGTTGTCGTCGGCGGCAAGCGCTTTCAAGTAGGTGCCGATTTTGTTCGCGACGTCGCCGGAAGCGGTGGTCCGGTCGGTGCCGACGATGACGAGGTCCACCCGCCCCCGCTGCATGAGGTGGCCGCCGGTGTTGTCGGCGATCACCGTGTGGGGGACCCCGACCGCGGCGAGCTCCCAGGCGGTGAGGCGGGCGCCCTGGTTGAGCGGCCGGGTCTCGTCCACCCACACGTGGACCGGCACTCTCCGCTCGAAGGCGGCGTAGATCGGGGCCGTGGCCGTCCCGTACTCGACGCAGGCCAGCCACCCGGCGTTGCAGTGGGTGAGCACGTTGACCGGGCGGCCCGGTTTGGCCCGGGCCAGTTCCTCGATCAGCGGCAAGCCCTTCTCCCCGATCAGGCGGCAATTCTCGACTTCGGCGGTCGTGATGGCCTCGGCTTCGTGCCGGGCCGCTGCCGCCCGTCGGCCCGGGTCGGGGCAGGCCAGGGCGGCCGCCAGCACCCGGTCGACGGCCCAGGCGAGGTTGATGGCGGTGGGCCGGGCGGCCTTGAGCCGCGCGGCGGATGCTGCCAGGTGCGGCGCCTCCGGCTCTCGGCGGGCGGCGCCGGCCAAGGCCCAGGCCGCCGTGACCCCGATCAGGGGGGCGCCGCGGACCACCATTTCCTTTATGGCGTAAATGGCCTCAGCGACCGTGTTCAGCTCGCGCACCACCCGCTCGTGGGGGAGGCGGCGCTGGTCGATCACCTGGAGGGTGTGACCGTCGTCCGCTATCCAGATCGGCCGCGGCGTCATGGGCGGGCGGCTAGAGCTTCCCCAGGGCGAAATCGGACTGCACCTCGCCTTGCAGCGCGTGGCGGCGGAAGACCTGGCGCATGCGGTTCGCGTCCATGTGCTGATAGACGATCGGCTCCGAGTCGAGGACTTCGACCGTAATGTTCGGCTCGCTGCTGCACATCCCCATGCAGCCCGAGGTGACGACCCGGATGTCCTGCCGATCGGCCTCGGCCATCTCCTCCATGAGGGACTTCATGACGTCGCGGGCGCCGGCCGCAATCCCGCAGGTCCCCATGTGCACGGTGATTTTCACGCGTACATCGCCGCCGTGGCGCACCGCCGTGGCCTTGGTGGTATCTTCCTTGATGCGCTTGAGGTCCTCAATCGTCAGCTTCGGCATGAGTGGTCTCCTCCGTATCGGGTGCGCCGGGGGGCCGGTGCATCCTCTCCAGTGTGTCGCAGATCCATCGCTCCAGGTGTCGGAGCGTGCCCGGGTCGTTCAAATCCGTCCCGCTGTCGGAAAGCTCCCGGGTGTCCAGTGTGAATTCCTCCCCATCTACCGTGTGGGCGTAAACAAAGTCAATATGCGGGTTGCCGAGGATCAGCATGGAGAGGGTCCCGGCCACGTCTCCTAAGGGGGCGCGGTCGATGTGGCTGTGGCGAAAGTGGGCCTTGACCTCGGTTCCCTGGCCGGGCGTTGCGGCCACGGCCACATCCCCATCGCAGCGCCGGGCGGCGGCGGCAAGCAGCGAGAGCCCCAGGCCCACCCGCCGGGTCGTGCGCGAGGTGATGAAGGGGTCCTCCGGGTTGCTCGCCTTTTCCGGGGGCATCCCCCGCCCGTTGTCGCGCACCGTGATCGTCAGCCGGTCGGCGCCGCGGTTCTCCTGCACCCGGATCTCGATACGCCCGGCCCCGGCGGTAATTCCGTTTTCGGCGACATCCAGGATATGCAGCGAGAGCTCCCGCATTCAGACCAATACCCCGCGACCCGACTCGGCCCGCAGCGCGCGGCCGATCTCGCGCAGACTGGGGGCCGCCAGACGCAGCAGCGTGGCGGCCCGGCCGATGTCCTTTAAAAAGTGGGCATCGGAGGAGGTGATGCAGGGCAGAGCGCCGATCATGGGGCAGCGCTCCCGCGCCTGGGCGAGCGGCACGCGATAGGAGACTTCGACCCCGTCCAGACCCAGGTCCGGGGGGATGAAGCCCAGCTGATTGATGATCCCGTTGACCGGCCGGTCCACGTGGCAGCTGATGCTCAAGCCGCCGAGCGCATGGGTGCGGTGCACGATCTCCTCCAGGCCGTACGCAGTGGCGCCGATCAACAGGCGCGGGTTCTCGCCCAGGACCTCGTTGTCTTCGTTGGCGACGACCTGGTAGCCGAAGAGCTCCGGCTGGTTCTCCCCGGGCAGCCCGGCATATACGAATGCCTGCATGGCGAGCGCCTGGTCCAGCACGTCGAAAAGGGCCAGGATGTGGACCTCCTCGCGGGAGCAGACCTCCATCCCCGGCAACACCGCCACCCCTGCCCGTTCTCCTTCCCGCATGGCGGCGCCGGCATTTTCACTGGAGTTGTGGTCGCAGACGGCGATCAGGTCGAGACCAGCCTCGCGGCTGCGCCGGACGACGTCGCGCGGGCTCATTTCCCAGTCGGCGCAAGGGGAGAGGCAGGTGTGGATGTGCAGGTCGACCTTGAACGCCCGCAGCCCGCTGTGCGCATCGGCAGCCATGAGGCCGGTCAGGCGGCGGCCGGTTTCCCGACGCCGGCCGCATAGAGACGGCCCGCCAGATCGTAGGCCGAGTGCGGCCAGATCAGGATGGGGATTCCCTCCTGGTTGGCCTTCCGGACGGTCTCCTCGTCCGGGCTCCGGCCTCCGGTCAGGACCACGGCCGCCATTTCCCGCAGGACCGCCACGGCGACGATGTTCTGGTGGCCCTGAACGGTGAGCCAGACGCAGCCCTGGGGGGCGTTGGCCATGATTTCGCTCAACAGGTCGCCGCAGTAGCCCCCCTTGACCTCGCGCGCGAGACCCTTTCCGCCGGTGGCCGTTTTGAGGTCGAAGCGCTCCATCATCTCCCGGACCTTCATCTGCACCCCTCCTGGACGAGTCAGAGTAGAGTAAAAGGAACAACGAGTAACGAGCAACGAAACAGAAAGAACACAACCGACCCGGAACTACAGCTCCGAATTCCGCTTATACCGTCTCTTCCTTTACTCGTTACTCGTTACTTTTTCACTCCGACTCCGACTTCGTTACCTGACGGGCCCCCGGGCGGGGGGGGGCCGCCTCGCTCCTGCCATTGGCAGTCGGTCATCTCCGCCTGACCCCGGACCACATCTTCGGCGAAGGTCCGGCAGTCGGGCGCTCCGCAGGCGCCGCAGCCCCAGCCCGCGACCTTTTCCAGAACGGTCTCGATGCGCTCCATCTGCTCCAGGGTCAAGGCCGGTTTGCGGTCGCCGAACAGGCGGGTCAGCCCCGCGGCACTCTGATCGGGCTGGAACCGGCCTTTCTCGTAGAGCCGGAGAATCGTGTTGCGCGGGATGCGTCGCCCCAGGCCGTAGATGTGGAGCATGCGCTGGACGTTGCTCTTGGCCATATACTTGTCCACGGCGTTGAGCACCCCCCCCAGGCAGCCTTCGCGACAGGTGCGGAACTCGAAATACTCGATATCCTGGAAGAGGCCCATCTCGATTTTCTGCAGGTACTCGGTGGTCTCCTTCAAGCCGGGCACGGCCATGGATTTTTCGATCTTCATGCTGGCGATCTCGCCGCCGGACATGGCCACGAGCGCGGCGTTGCCGGTGGCGCAGGTCTCGAACTCGAGCAGGGTCTCGGAGAAGGGGATCACCTCGTGCAGGAGGGCCTCGACCCGCTGCTTGAGCTCCGGGTAGATCTCGTTGATCCCGATCGGGACGGCCAGGTGCTGGCGTGCCGTGGCCATCCCGTCGGTCGGCGAGACGGCCATGGTCGGGCAGGGGTTGATGTAGTACATGATCACCCGGCGGCCTCGGGCCTCGTAGGCGGGAATCAGCCGTTCGCGTATCTCCCGGGCCATCAGGGCCACGGGGCGCAGCACCGGCAGCACGTTGGGCAACAGGCTCGGGAACTGGAAGGCGATCAGCCGCACGACGGCCGGGCACACCGGCGAGATCAGCGGCCAGGGGGCCTCGCGGGACTCGCGGTTGCGCCGGATGAACTCCGCGGCGGCGAACTGGAACATCTCGAGGAAGATCGACATGTCGATGGTGTGGTGAAACCCCATCTGCCGCAGGCCGAGCAGCACGTCCTTGGGCATGGCGTTGGGGAACTGGGCGTAGAGCACCGGGGAGACCAGTGCAATCGCCACGTGGTCCTGGACGATGGTCTCCGGTTTCGCGGCGGCCGCGGTGATGGCGCCGGCCGTGCAGACGCGGATACAGGCGCCGCAGCCGATGCACAGATCGACGAACCGGACCGAGGTGTGGTGGCGGATGCGGATGGCCCGGGTCGGGCAGACCTTGAGGCAGTCGGCGCAGCCGGTGCACCGCTCCGGGTGGAAGCGTACGTAATCGGTGGCCTGCGGGTCGGCGTTCATGTCGCCTCGGTCAACGGGGGCAGGGCAAAGCGCATCGTCACGCGGGTCCCCAGGCCCGGTGCGGAGTCGATGTGGATGTCGTCGGCGTTGTTTTTCATATTCGTGAGCCCCATGCCCGCACCGAATCCCATCTCGCGCGCCTCTTCGGAGGCGGTGGAGTAGCCGGGCTGCATGGCGCGTTCGATGTCCTCGATCCCCGAGCCGTCGTCGTGGATCGCAAGGCTCATGTGGTCGGTCTCGATGGCGAGCAGGATCTGGCCGTTGCCGCCGTGGATCACCGCATTCATCTCACCTTCGTAGCAGCAGATCGCGATGCGCCGGATCAGGGCCGGCTCCAGGCGCATGGCCTTGAGGATGTTCTGAACGTGGATCGACGCCTCGCCCGCGTGGACGAAGTCCCGCGCGACGACGGGAAAGATTTTTTGCAGGCTGGCCATGGAGCAGCGCGGCGTCCGGTCCGGTCCTACCGCCGCCCGTCCAGGCCGGCGAGACCGCAGGCATGCAGCCTTCCGCAGCAAACGAACATGCCGTGGGTGGTGGTGAAGAGCGGCATGCCCTCGACCCTGGCGACCTCGATCACCTCGGGCAGCGGCTTTTTGCCGCGGACGAAGACGACCGCCACCACTCCGGCGATTTTGGATGTGCGCACCGTTTGGACCGAGGAAAGCCCGGTCAAGAGCAGGATCCCCTCGGTCGGCCGGGCCAGGACGTCGCTCATGAGATCGCTCGCCCCGCAGCGTGAGATGTCGGTCTCGAGGTGATCTTCACCCACGAGTGCCGTCGCTTCCAGCTCCCGTACGATGTCGGCCAGTTTCATTGCGTTCGTCCTCGTCTTGAGTCTGCGCAACACCACGCCCGGTGCGGAACCGGTACGGTCACTATAGAATGGGGGGGTGAGGGTGTCAAGGAAGGGGGATGGATGGGAAAGGGTTCACGGCACACGGCGCAGGGTGCACGGAAGAAGGCATCAGGCATCGGGCCTGGGGCAGAGGGGGCCAGGGTTTGTTGCGTAAAAGAAGAAAAGAAATTTTTGCCGCAGACGCACGCGGACAACCGCAGACCTTTCGCCCGGCCGACCCGGCCGGGCGAAAACAGCTCGCCCTGCGGGCAGCGATGCGTTGGGATAGCGGCGGGCAGGTGGGCCCACGACCAATCGCAGTTCATCGCGCAGCGATTGCGGGTTTCAGCCCCGCAGGTCGCGGGGCTGAAAGGTATCTGCAGCGGAATGCGGAGCAGGCCGCTGCCCGTCTGCGAATGTCTGCGTGCGTCTGCGGCAATTATCTTCTTTCCGTGCACCGTGCGCCGTGAACCGTGTGCCGTGAACCGTCTTTCAACAACCCGCTAAAGACCGGGGCAACGCGCAGCCCCGCAGGCGGCCACGGCGATGGAGGCGACCCGGTCCATGATCTCTTCCAAATCGACCGTCAGCAGGAGCCGGCCGCGGACCAGCATCCGGCCCGCCACCAGCACCGTGTCGACATCCGCCGCGCCGGCGGCGTAGACGACGGCCGAGGCCGGCCGGTGCAGGGGGGTCAGGTGCGGCGTGCGGGTGTCGATCAGGATCAGGTCCG
>JBFYWX010000260.1:0-7729 GCA_041310825.1 Desulfobacteraceae bacterium
TCAAGATAAAAGGAGTGCTCCGGCACAACAACCGGGGCGGGGGCTTGGAAAAAGGCGCGCCGGGGCTCCACATGCTGGGGCGACGCGCCCGCCGGAGGGGCCGCGACAGATGGATGACGGACCGGCAGCACCGGCTCGCCGACCTTCTCGTGATGATGATAGAAGAGGTAGGCCGCCGCCACAGACCCGCAGGCAATCACCACCAGAAAGAGGGTTTTCGCTATCCTGGCGGCAGATCGTGCGAAGGAGCGGGAGCGCGTGAAACGATGGCCTTCCTCCCCGGCAAGGGAGCTCTCGCGGCCCTCTGCGACCGTCTTTCCGCAGTAGTTGCAGCGGCCGTTGGAGCCGATCGTCCCGCTACAGCGCGCGTTCCCGCACGGGGTTCTTTGCTTGCGGGGAGTCGCCCTCTGGAGCTGGTTTCCGCAATGGCCGCAGGCGGCGTATTCGACATTGGCATCCTTGAGCCGGGAATTCGTGGCCCCGCACTGTTTGCAGAAGAGTATTTGGTGGGTTTCGGAAAAGCGGCGAATGAACGTGTACGCCGCGTTGAGCTCTTTCATCTTCTCCGTGGCCTGATCTTTGGCCGGGCTGTTCGGAGGGTGCCGGTCCGGGTGCCAGCGCGCGGCCAACTCATGATAGCGCCGCTTGACAACCTCCAGCGAGGCGCCTGCATCGAGTTTCAACAGCCGAAAGGCCTGGTGGATGTCCATCGGGCAAGAGCGTTTAGGGCGAGACGCCCCCTTGATCAGCAAGGATCTTCGAAATCCCTCAGATGTGGGCCTTGTCCAGGCCGTCGCCCCGCGTCCAAAAACTGGCAGGATGCGGCGGTCTCGCCGATGGAAGATCGGCGGTCGGCTAAGGAGAAAAAATCAAGCCAGCAGGCTCCAGGCCGCGACGATCACCGTGGTTAGAAGGATCAGGACGATGGGACCGCTCAGGGCCGGGCGGTCGAGATCGGGGTCGAAATCCCGCGCGGGAGGGCCAAGGGAGCGCAACACCTGCACCGGATGGGCCGAAAGCGCGGAGACGCCATGGGCCAGGTCGAATGCCCTGCGCTCGGCGGCGCTGAAAAAGGCGTTCACCCAGCCCACGAAGACCCGCCGGAAGAGCGGGGCCGAAGCGCGAAAGAACCAGTCTGTGTCCAGAGAAAGATAATTCTTGGGCGTCAGCTTGGAGCGCACCGCCCAGAACCCCAGGAAGGTGAAGATCAGTATCTGGGTGGCCTCCACTAGGTAGCGGATGGAAAAGGGACGGTAGTCCATCGCGTAGGGCAGCTCTCTATAAAGATGATCAGGCAGGATGCCGTACATGATGCACAAGAGGGACGTGGCGGCCATGGCGGCCATCATGCCCTTGGGAATAGGCTTCAATGGAAGCTCGGCCTTTTTCGCGTGAAACCAGGTATAGTACGGCAGCTTGATGCCCACCGAAAGGAATGTGCCGACGGCGGCCAGGATCAGCAGGAATTTGGCCAGGTAGTAGTGGCTGTCCCCGGCGGCGGCGACGATGATGGACTTGCTGATGAAGCCGTTGAAAAGCGGCACACCGGAGATGGAGAAGGCTGCGACCATGTAAAAGATCAGGACCCAGCGCATCTTAGAGCCCAGGGCTCCCAGCTGATGCAGTTTGCTGGTACCCGTGGCGTAAAGCACGGCGCCGGTGGCCATGAAGAGCAGGGCTTTGTAAAGAATGTGGCTGTAGGCGTGCGCGGCGGCGCCGTTGACGGCCAGCTCCGTGCCGATGCCGATGCCCGCCACCATGTACCCCACCTGGCTGACGATATGATACCCCAGGATCTCCCGGATGTCGCTGGCCAAGAAGGCGTAGGTGACGCCATACAGGGTCATGACCACGCCCATGGTCAGGAGAATGGGCCATCCCGGAAACAGGGCGGCCAGAACGTAGACCGCCGTCTTGGTAGTGAAGGCGCTCAAAAACACCGCGCCCGTGACCGTGGCCTTGGGATAGCTGTCCGGCAGCCATGAATGGAACGGGACCATGGCCGCATTGATGACCACCCCGGCCAGGATCAGCCAGGCGGCAATAGACTCCCCCGGGGCGAATCCGGTCAACAGCAGGGAACCGGTGGTCTGGACGTGGACGACGATGCCGCCCAGGAGCAGGCCGCCGCCCAGCAGGTGGTAGAGCAGATAGCGCATACCGGCGCCATGCGCCTCCTTGTTGCGGCTGGCCCAGATCAGGTAGGTGGAGCCGGCGGCCATGACCTCCCAGCAGACGAGAAGGGTGAAAAAGTCGCCGCAGAAAGTCACGCCCAAGGCGCCCCCGGCGTAAAGCAGCGCTGCGGATTGCTGGCCGGTTTCACGCATGTGCAGGGAGTAGATTCCGCCCAGAAGAGCGATCAGGGCGAAAATGATCCCGAAGACCCGACTGAGCTGGGTCACCTGCAAAACCACCAGTTCATAGTGGGCGAAGGGCAGGGTCCTGACCGTGCCGAGGGGAATGGTCAACACCAGGATCAGCGCGGCCAGGGGAAAGGCCAGAAACGCGGCCGGGCGCATCCGTTGCGGCAGCAGGGGCAGAAAGAGCAAGCCCAGCCACATGACGAAAACCGGAGGCAGCTCAAGGGTGGGCATCGGGGCGGGTCTCCTCTTCCTGGGCGAATTTTTCGTAATAATCAGGCTTTCTAGAGACCAGAAAGCGACCCAGGACCTTGGCTCCGAAAATAATCAGCCAGCAGCCGGCAAAGCCGAAGGCGGCGAAGAATCCGGGAACGGCTTCCCACCAGTAGTGGGAGTCGATGAATTGACCGATAAGGGTGGCCGCGGTCAGCAGAGCGAGGGCCATCCATTGCCAGGCTCTCATTGCGGGCCTCCAAGGGCAAGCAGGCTCGGGGATAGGTGAAAGACGCTCTGGGAGACGCCGGCCGCCAGTTCGAAGAAGTTGAACAGCAGGTTGGGCTGCAAGCCCAGCAGTATCGAGAGCCCCGCGACAATGCAAATGGGTACCACCATCAAGGGCGACGCCTCGCCGTGGTGATCCAGATCCTTTCCGCCCTGTTTAAAAAAGGCCCGATGCACAATGGGAAAAAAGTAGGCGGCATTGAGCAGTCCGCTGACCAGGAAGATACCCAGGATAAAGAGTTGATCGGCCTGCAGGGCGCCGCGGCAGAGGTACCATTTGCTGAAGAAGGCGTTGATGGGGGGGACCCCGGCCAGTCCCAGTGAACCGATGGCAAAGGCGGCCATGCTCCAGGGCATGACTTTGCCGATGCCGTCCAGTTGGGAAATCTCGGTCTTGTGCAAATTGACGTAGATGGCACCGGCGCAGAAGAACAGGGCGATTTTGGTGGTGGCGTGGTTGGCCAGGTGCAGCAGCCCGCCGGTGAAACCGTCCGGGGTGAGCAGCGCCACGCCGAGCACGATGTAAGACAGGTGTCCGACGGTCGAATAGGCCAGCCGCATTTTCAGGTTGTCCTGTTTCATCGCAATGAACGAGGCCAGGATAATGGTGACGCCGGCAAACACGGCCAGAATCACATCCAGGCCGAACGCCCGCATGGCCTGCGGCCCGAAGACAAAGCCGACGATCCGGATGACCCCGAAAACCCCGGACTTGACCACGGCCACGGCATGCAGCAGCGCCGAGACCGGAGTGGGAGCGACCATGGCCGCGGGCAGCCAGCTGTGCAGCGGCATGATGCCCGCCTTCACGCCCACCCCCGCCATGAACATCAGAAACAGCAGCTTGGCCGAGGCGCCCTCGATCGGTCCGTTGGCAAGAAACCCCCCGGGGGTGAAATCCATGGTGCCGGCCAACTGGCCGGTCCAGGCGGTGGCGATGATGAGCAGGAGCCCCGCGGACAGGGCATAGGTCAGATACTGGCGGCCCGAGCGCATGGCCTCGGCGCTCTCCTTGTGGATGACGAGCGGGTAAGTGGCAATCGAGAGGATCTCGTAGAAGATGACAAAGGTGAGGAGGTTCGCCGAGAAGGCAATGCCGATCGTGGCCGAGAGGCACACGGCGAAGCAGGCAAAATAGCGCGTCTGCTTGGCCTCGTTGCAGCCGCGCACGTATCCGATCGAGTAAAACGAGGTTAGGGTCCAAAGCCCCGATGAGACCAGCGCGAAAAAGATGCCCACCGGATCGGCCCGCAGCATCAGCTCGATGCCCGGCGAGATGACGAGGATACTGGTCTCGGCCACCCGGCCGGCGAACGCATCGGGCAGCAGGCTGAAAACCAGCGAGAACTTGACGAAGGCGGCGGCGAGCGTCCAGAACTCGCGCAGATTGGGCCGCCGGTCGGAGGCCACGATCAACGGGACGGCCAGCAGCGAGACCAGGACGGCGAGAAAAGGTACGATGGAGTTGTACGTCTGGGCCATCATCACCTGCCTCTCAGAACCCGCCGGGGATCATGGGCACGATCAGGCGGCTCACGATCCAGGCATTGCCCACTCCCAGGACCAGGAGCGCAACGGCCAGCACGAGGGTGGGCAAAATCATCGACAGCGGGGCCTCTCCCTGCCCCACCGGCTCTTGTTCCTCGGCCTCCCCTTGGTTGGGCCCGGCCGGCACGGCCTGGGGCTTGAGGTAGATGCGTTCGAGCACCCGGAAAAAATAGACCGCGTTGAGCAGGCTGCTCAAAATGAGAACGACCACAAATAACCAGTTGGCCTGCTCGATCGACCCCAAGACCAGATACCACTTGCTGAAGAATCCCGCGGTCGGCGGCAGCCCGATCATGGACATGGCGGCCAGGGCAAAGCAGGCGGCGCTCACGGGCATGGAACCACGGATGGTGTCCACGAAGCGTGGAATGGTGCTGTGGCCCAAGCGCAGGCGCATGTTGGCGCTGATCAAAAAAAGACAGGCCTTCATGCAGGCGTGGTTGAGGGCATGCAGCACCGCGCCGATGAACCCGAGCGGAGAGGCCAGGCCGATGCCGAGCGCGATGTAGCCCACCTGAGCGATCGAGCTGCAGGCCAGCATGCGTTTTAGCTCTTTCTGGCATACGGCCAGGACCGAGCCCCAAATCATGCCCGCCGCTCCCAGCACTCCGATCACCGTGGTCAAGGGGGTCTCGACCCGTACCAGGTCGGGGTCGGCCACGAAAAACAGAAGGCGGATGAGCACATAAGCGGCCACTTTGGTGCCCACGGGCGCGATCAGCGCCGTGGCCGCCGAGGATGCGTGGGTGTAGGCGTCGGCCAGCCAGGCGTGCATGGGGAAGAGCGCCATCTTCAGCCCCATGCCGAGCACCATCAGGCAAAGCCCCACCAGCACGGGCCGCGTTTTTCCCACGGCCGGCAGCAGCTGCGCCACGTCGGCCATGTTCAAGGAGCCGGTGCTCATATAGATGAAGGCCAATCCGGTCAAATAGAAGCTGGCGCCGATAGTCCCCAGGGTCAGGTACCGGAAGGCGGACAGGGGTGCACGCCGGTCCCCGATGGCCACAAGGCCGTAGCCGGCCAGGGCGCCGATCTCCAGGAACACATAGAGGTTGAAAAGGTCGCCGGTGACAACCATCCCGGTCAGGCCGGCCAGCAGCAGCATGGCCAGCGAGTAAAAGCCGATCCGTTTGCCCACGATTTCGTGCGCCGCGATGCGACCCGAGTGGATCAGGGTCAGGCAGCCCACGCCCGTGATCAGGACACTGAAAAAGGCCGCGAGCGGATCGTAGACGAATTCGATGCCGATCGGCGGCTGCCAGCCGCCCAGGTGGTGGCGGATGGTGCCCGAGGAAAGCACCTGACCCAGCCCGGCGAGAGAGCACCCCAAGCTCAGCAGGCAGGCGATCACGGCCAGGGGCTGGGAGGCCCATCGACGGAACGATCCCGCCAGCGGCACGAGCAGGGCGGCGATCAGGAAGATAAAGGGGATGAGCAGGGGAAGGGTGCTCAGGTTGCTGTCGCTCATTTCATGAGCTCCAGCAGTTTCGGCTCGTGCAGCGTTTGGTAGCGTTTATAGATCATGATGACCAGGGCGAAGGAGACCCCCAGGGTGACCACGGCCACGACGATGGCGGTGAGCATGAGGGTGTGCGGCAGCGGGTTCAGGTAGAGGTCGGGGTTGCCCAGCCCCCGGGCCGGATCCAGGACCGACACGGTGGCGTCATCTTTGTAGGCGCTGACGATGAAGAAGAGAATCACGGAGCTCTGCATAATGGACATCCCCATGATCTTTTTGATCAGGTTCTGCTTGACCATCATACCGTAGAGCCCGATGGTAAACAGAATCACCAGCAGGATATAGGCTGAGTACCCCTCGGCGAATTCGAAGGCCGTCATGGTCAGCTTCCCAGCAGGTTGTCGTAAATGGAGATGAGCGTGGCCATGACGCAGATCGTCACGCCGAATTCGATGATCAGGATGCCGACGTTGCGCAGCATGGCCGGCTCGAGCCCGGGGATCGGAAGAAAACCGTAATCGAGGTAGCTGCCCCCGCAAACCATCGCCAGAAGCCCGGTGCCGGCGTAGATGAGGGCCCCCAGGGCCGCCAGCGGGATGGGCAGCCGGGTGGGCATGACCGGCTGGCTGTCCGCGAGCCCCAGGCTCATCCGCAGCAGGATGATACTTGCGGCCATCAGAACACCACCCTGGAACCCTCCGCCCGGACTGTAGTGGCCATGGAAGAAGACGTAGAGCCCGACGATCTGTATAAACGGCACCAGACCCCGGATGCAGATGTGGACGATGGGGCTGACAATTGGCCCCTCCATGTGGCGCCGGAGAAGGATATCCCGGGTGGCCTCGTTCATGCCGTGCGCCTCCGCAGCAGGTAGAGGCAGGCCACCCCGCCGGCAAACACCACCACGGTCTCCCCCAAGGTGTCGAAGCCGCGGTAGTCGGCCAGGATCACCGTCACCATGTTGGGGGTCTTGGCATCCGGGTAGGCGTTCTGGATGTAATAGGCGCCGGCCACCGGCCCTTTGAGGACATTTTCAGCGCGGTTGGCGGGCGAACGGGGGTCCCCCTTCGGCGGCAGGTGAATCGCCGCCACCATCAGCACGGCCGCGAACGCGGCAAGGACAAGCATCTGGATCGCTTTCAATCGGCACTCTTCCTTGAGGTGAGAAGTATCGCCAGGATGTTGATGACACCGACCGCCCCGGCCCCCACCACGGCCTCGGTGAAGGCCACGTCGATGGCCCCGAGCTTCACCATGAGGGAGGCGCTCATGAAGCTGAAGATGTTCAGCGTGACCACGGCCGCCAGGAGGTTGCGAAGCCCCAGGGCCACCAGCGCGGCTACGATCAGGACCGTAAAGAGAATGATCTCAATCAGCCACGGCAGCATCGGTTTTCCCCTTGGGCGCCTCTAGTTTCGACCAGAACCTGAACCCGGCGATGAACGCCCGGCGCATCAGAAAATGGGTGGCCACGGGGCTGGTCATCAGGACAAAGCAGATGACCAGCGCGAGCTTGAGGCTGTTCAGACTCAACCCCTCGTGAACCATCATGCCCATGAGCAGGAGCACGATGCCCAGGGTGTCCACCTTTCCGGCCGCATGGCAGCGGGTGTAGAAATCCGGAAGGGTGTTGATGCCGATGCTGCCGATGAGCATGAAACCGACCCCGCCGAGCATGAGGAGCACGGCGATGATCTCCTGGATCAGCGCGATCGTGTCCATCCTCAGAACCCCTTCGTCGCCTTGAGGTATTTGGCCATGGCGATGACGCCCACAAAGTTGAGGATGGCGTAGCCGAGCGAAATGTCGACGAACATGTCCAGCCGGCCGTAAATGAGTCCGAACAAGAGCACGAGGGTGA
>JBFYWX010000265.1:0-4243 GCA_041310825.1 Desulfobacteraceae bacterium
TAAATAGTCCAATTTCGGCGTTGCGCTTTCCGCCTGCGGCGGATTGTCGCTGCGGCGTACATGAAGTACGCCTCACTCCACGCGCTTCGCGCGCCTTGAACTTGGACTCTTTACAAAGCCATCGACTCGGGTGACGTTTTACGAGTATATCCGATGTGACAGACTATGAGATAAAACGCGATGAAATATTATCCTGTTCAATTGGACATCCGAGGGCGCAACTGCCTGGTGGTCGGCGGCGGCGCTGTCGGCACCCGCAAGGTGGAAACGCTGCTCGCCTGTGGGGCGCAGGTGACGGTGGTGAGCCCGGCTGCCGCCGAACCGTTGCGCGGCCTGGCCGCGGAAGGGGCGATCACTCTCACGCTGCGGGAGTATGCCTCAGAGGATCTGTCGGACATGTTCCTGGTCATCGGGGCGACGGACGATGAGGCGCTCAACCGCCGGATCAGCGCCGACGCCGAGCGGCGGCGGATCCTCTGCAACATCGCGGACCGGCCGGACGTGTGCAACTTCATCCTGCCGTCGATCCTGCAGCGCGGCGATCTGACCATCACCGTCTCCACCTCGGGCAAAAGCCCGGCCTTCGCAAAGAAGCTGCGCCGCACCCTCGCGGCCCAGTACGGTGAGGAGTACGCCACCTTCCTCGACCTGATGGGTGCGATCCGGCAGCGACTGCTGGCCCAGGCGCATGCCCCCGAGGCGCACAAGCCCCTGTTCGAGGCACTGATCGACAGCGATCTGCCCGCGCTGATCCGCGCGAACCAGCGCGATGCGATCAACGCGCTGCTTGAAAAGGTGCTCGGCAAGGGCTATCGCGTGGAAGAACTCCTTAAGGCGGATTAACCCCAACATCATCCGGGAAGCCCATGGACGCATCCGTCATTGTCATCAGCATCGTGCTGTACATGCTCAGCGCCGCCGGTTATCTGGCCTATCTGCTGCTGCAGAAGAACGCCCTGCAGCGCGCCGGCTTTTTCCTGTTGCTGGCCGGATTTGTCTGCCACACCGGCGCGATCCTGCTTGAAATGGTGCGGCAGGGGCACATCCCGGTCAGCAACCTGCACGAGACGCTGTCGTTTGCCGGATGGGCGGTCGCGGGCGTCTTTATCGTCCTGCACTACCTCTATGGCCTGAAAATCCTGGGAGTGATGGCGGCACCCTTCGTGGCCCTGATCATGGTGATCGTCTCCCTGCTCCCGGACGAGCCGGCCAAGACCGCCGCCATCTTCAAGAGCTTCTGGCTGGTGTCCCACGTGACGGTCATCTTCATCGGTGAGGCGGCCTTCGCCTTGGCCTGCGGCGTCGGCATTCTGTACCTCACCCAGGAAAACGCCATCAAGACGAAGCGGCGGCGCTTCTTTTTCAAGCGCCTGCCCTCCCTGGACCTTCTGGACTCGACCGGGTACGCCTGCATCGTCGTGGGCTTCACGATGCTGACGCTCGGGCTCATCACCGGGCTCGTTTATGCCAAATCCGTCTGGGGCCGGTTCTGGAGCTGGGACCCCAAGGAGGTGTGGTCCGGCATCTCCTGGCTGTTCTACGCCGCGCTGCTGCACGAGCGCCTGACGGTCGGCTGGCGCGGCCGCCGTTCGGCCATCATGGCGATCGTCGGCTTCGGGGTGCTGCTTTTCACGTTCCTGGGTGTGAACTTCTTTATGGAAGGGCACCACAAGGGATTTACAAAATGAAGGGGTCGAGGGGTCGGGGGTTCAAGTGAAAAACCATTTCTTTTGGAGCAGGGACACCGCGCAGAAATTCGAAGAGAATGTTTGCGTGGTGGAGCAAGTTTTTTCCCCTTACCCTTGAACCCTTGAACCCTGGACCCCTTGGACCCTGTTTGTATTATGCGCGAGATCATCTTAATCGGAATCAACCACAAAACAGCCCCCGTGGAGCTGCGGGAGTGCATTGCCTTTTCAAAGGATGAGGCGGCGACCGCCACCGAGACCCTGCGCGGCCGGCCCCACATCCACGAGTCCCTGCTCTACTCCACCTGCAACCGCGTGGAGCTGCTCCTGGTGACGGACGACACGGCTGCGGCCGTCGCTGACGCCAAGGCCTTCATTGCCGATTTCAACAAAATCCCCGTCGCGCAGTTCGAAAGCGCCCTGTACATCCACGCCAACGACGAGGCCGTGCGCCACCTGTTCCGGGTGGCCGCAAGCCTGGACTCGATGATCGTGGGCGAGCCCCAGATCCTGGGCCAGATCAAGGAGGCCTATCGCCTCGCCGCCGAGGCGAAGACCGCCGGGGTCATCCTCAACCGCCTGCTGCACCGCGCCTTCTTTATCGCCAAGCGCATCCGCACCGAGACCGGCATCGGCGACCGCGCGGTGTCGATCAGCTATGCCGCGGTGGAGCTCACCCGCAAGATCTTCGGGAGCCTGGACGGCAAACGGGTGCTGTTGATCGGCGCCGGGGAAATGGCCGAACTCGCCGTGGAGCACCTGCTGCGCCACCCGGTCGCCGAAACGTTCGTGGCCAACCGCACCTTTGAAAACGGACTTGCGCTCGCCCGCCGCTTCAACGGCCAGGCCATCCGCTTCGAGGAGATCCCCGAGCACCTCAAACGGGTCGACATCATCATCAGCTCCACCGGCGCCCCCGGCTTCGTCATCACCCGGGATGACGTCAAGCGCATCATCCGCGCCCGCAAGAACCGGCCGATCTTTTTCATTGACATCGCCGTGCCGCGCGACATCGACCCCGACATCAACCGGCTGGACAACGCCTATGTCTACGACATCGACGACCTGAAGGGGGCCATTGAGGAGAACATCGAGGACCGCCAGAAGGAGGCCATCAAGGGCGAGCGCATCATCGACGAGGCCACCGTCCGTTTCCGGGAATGGCACGACAGCCTCGACGTGGTGCCCACCATCGTCGGCTTGCGCAAAAAACTGGAGACCATCGCGGAGGCCGAGATCAAGCGGACGGTGCACGGCAACGGCATGTCCCCGGAGGACGCCCAGGCGCTCTCCCGCATGATGGGGGCCTTCATCAACAAGATGCTGCACGACCCCACCGTGTTCTTGAAGCGGGAGGGCATGCACGGCGACAAGGCGTTGCATATCGACACGGTCAGAAAACTGTTTAAACTCGACGAGTGAACTTCCACCTGCGGAGCGGGTGGCCTCAGGTTTCCCCCTCAAAGGGAGAGGGACCGAATTGTGGCAACTAAATCCTAAATCCGAAGCACGAAATCCGAAACAATTTCAAATGATCCAAATCCAAAATAACCCAAACACTTAAATATAAAACTTCTGCTGACAACGAGTTGTGTTCATCCGGCGCTTCTCGGTTTCGAACATTTGAGAATTCGGATTTCGTATTTGTTTGGGATTTCGATATTCGATATTCGAATTTCGCCGGATCGCGTTTACCCCGCATCGGTAGAACCTCTCCGGGTCTTCCCCAAGAGGTGTAGGGTTTAGAGAAAACTAAGGAGGCAGAAAATGAAAAAGACGGCATTCTTATTCCCCGGCCAGGGATCCCAGGCGGTCGGTATGGGGGCGGACCTGTATCGGGAGTTCGATTTCGTGCGCGAGATCTTCGACATGATGGAGGAGGTGACACGGATCAACCTATCGCGGCTGTGTTTCAAGGGCCCGATGGAGGAGCTGACCCAGACGGTCAACCTGCAGCCGGCCCTCACCGCCGTCAATCTGGCCTGCCTGGCCGTGCTCCAGCGCGAAAACGTGGCCTTCGATTTCTGCGCCGGCCACAGCCTCGGGGAGTACAGCGCGCTGAATGCGGCGGGCGTCCTGTCGCGCGCCGACACGGCACGGCTCGTCTTCCGGCGCGGCGAACTGATGCACCGCGAGGCCCAGAAACACCAGGGGGCCATGCAGGCCATCGTCGGCCTCACCATAGCGGATGTCGCGCAACTGGTTGAGGAAGCCACGCCGCACGGGATCGTGGCTGTCGCCAACCACAACACGGAAACCCAGATCGTGATCACCGGTGCGCCCGGGCCGGTCGCTCAGGTCGGGGCCCTAGCCGCCGCGAAAGGGGCCAAGGCCGTCGCGCTGAAAGTGAGCGGGGCCTGGCACAGCGAGCTGATCCGGGGTGCGGAAGCCGAGTTCACGCAATACCTCGGGGCGGCCTCCTTTCAGAAGCCGAACACGCAGATCGTACTGAACGTCACCGCCCAGACCGCCGAAAAACCCGAAGAGATCCGGGCCGTCATGGCCCGGCAGCTGTGCAGCCCCGTGCGCTGGTACGACAGCATGGCCCGCATGCG
>JBFYWX010000304.1:0-7004 GCA_041310825.1 Desulfobacteraceae bacterium
ATGTGGTCAACCCCGCCGCCGGGACGGCCACCTTGGAGCTGCTGCTGCGCCACGCGCAAAGCGTGGATGTGCTCGACACCAACTGCTGCGGCCTGCCGGCCTGGTCCTACGGCGATCTTCCCGCGGCACGCCGGCTGGCGGAAAAAAACCTGCCCCTGATCGCATCCGACGATCTCGACCTCGTCGTGACCGATTGCTCGAGCTGCACCGGCTTCATCAAGAGCTACCCGCGCCTGTTTCCAGACGACGACCCCCTGCGCCGGCGGGCGGAGACGGCGGCCGGAAAAGCACGGGACATCTCCGAATGGCTGGCAGGCCAAACGGCCCGCCCATCGCCGCCGCTCGCGGGCAAGCGGATCACCTTCCACGACCCCTGCCACGCCTCGCGCGGGCAGGGGATCGTGCAACCGCCACGGGATCTGCTGCGCCGGATACCGGGGGCGAGCTTCGTCGAGCTGCCGGAGGCGGATTGGTGCTGCGGAGGGGCGGGCTCCTACGCGCTCGCCCACTACGACCTCGCGATGCAGGTCCTGGACCGCAAGATGGAGAACCTCAAGAAAACCGGGGCGGACCTCCTGGTGACGACCTGCCCGGCCTGCATCCTGCAGCTCGCCTTCGGCGTGCGGCGCCATGGGCTGAAGGTCCGGGTCAAACACCTGACCGAAATCCTATAAAAAGCGGCCTTTCGGGCCGTGATCCGGCGTTGATCGGCGTTTTGGCAATGCTCACATATTGGCCAATATGCTGCGTGTGCCAAAATGCCGCTCGCCTTGGCTGACAGCCCGATAGACCGCTTTTATTATCCTTGAAAAACACACTGGCATAAGACCGTATCCCACCAGTTTGGTGGGATACGGTCTTATGCCGCCACCGTGTTTTTTAGAATCCCGATCCCGTCTATTTCCACCTCGACCACATCCCCCGGTTTCAGCGCGCTGGTGGTCCCCGGGGTCCCGGTGTAGATTACATCCCCGGGGTAGAGGGTCACGGCCCGGCTGGCGTGGCTCACCACCACGGCCGGGTCGAACAGGAGATCGCTCAACAATTGGGACTGCTTCACCGCGCCGTTGACGCGCGTCTGGATCCGGGAAGCCCGATAGTCCAAACCGACGGCGATGGCCGGCCCCAACGGCGCGAAGGTGTCGGCGCCCTTCGCCCGCCACCACTGCAAGTCCCCCTTCTGCCAGTCCCGCTCGCTCACGTCGTTGCCGCAGGTGAAGCCGAAGATCGAGCCCCAGGCCTCCTGCGGCGAGACTCCCTTGGTTTTCCGGCCGATCACGATCACGAGCTCCCCTTCGAAGTGGACATTGCCGGCCCCATCCGGGATGCGGATCTCCCCTTCCGGCGGGAGCAGGGCCGAGACCGGTTTGAGGAAGAGCTCGGGCCGGGAGGGCGCGGGCCGATCGCCCAGGTGGCTCTTGTAGTTCAACCCGACGGCCATGATCTTGGTCGGCTCGCAGGGCCAGAGCAGGCGCACCTCCCCCCGGGCGACACTCTCCCCGGTCCTCTCCGCTCCGCTGAAGATGTCCCCGCCGACTCGGGAGACCCGTTCCCCGTCCAGGACCCCGTAATAAATCTTCCCGCGCTGTTCGTAGCGCACGTAATTTCCGACCGACGACTGCATGGATCCTCCTTCGTTCGGGCGCCTCCGCCCATGGAATTCACGGGCCGGCACCCATGGCCCGCGGGCGGCGTGCCGGCCGATGGCGCGACTATACACCGACCCGGCGTCAATATCAAAATTGTGACGCCACGGATCGTGACACGGGGGGATCCATGCGATATAAGAGGGGCCTGACTAAAAGAAATTTCACCTAAGGTAGGAGCCGTGCAATGAAGCCCACCGACCTGCATGGGGTCTTTCCCCCCATCCCGACGCCCTTTTCAGAGGGCCGGCTGGCCTGCGACCGGCTGGCCGAGAACATCGAACGATGGAACACCACCGGCCTTGCGGGCTATGTCACCTTCGGCTCGAACGGCGAGTCCGTCTTTCTGAGCGATGAAGAGAAGCTCGAGGTGGTCAAAACCGTGGCCCAGGCGGCGACGCCGGGCATGAAGGTCATCGCCGGGACCGGCTGCGAGTCCACCGCGCAGACGGTGGCGCTCACCAACCGCTGCGCACAGCTCGGCGCCCATGCGGCCCTGGTCGTGACCCCTTTCTACTACGGGGGCCGCATGAACGAGGCCGCCATGCTGCGGCACTTCACGACGGTGGCCGACCAGGCCGAAATCCCCATCCTGATCTACAACGTCACCAAGTTCACCCATATCAGCCTCGGCGTGGACCTCGTGGCCAGGCTATCCCGGCATCCCAACATCATCGGAATCAAGGACAGCAACGGCAACGTCTCCACGCTGGGGGAGATGGTCAGCCGTGTGGCCGAGGAGTTCAGCGTCCTGGTCGGAACCGCCGGGGCCCTCTTCGGTGCCCTCACCCTGGGCTGCGTGGGCGGAATCGTCGCCCTTGCCAATGTGGCACCCCGGGCCTGCGTCCGCATCTGCAACCTGCTCAAGAAAGGCGAAATCGAGGCGGCGAGCAAGCTCCAGCTCAAAATGCTCCCGGTCAACACCGCCCTCACAGTCACCTACGGCGTCCCCGGCCTGAAGGCAGCCCTCGACATGCTCGGCTACTACGGCGGCGACCCCCGGCCACCGCTGTTGCCGGCCTCGGAAAAGGAAAAAACCGAAATTCAAACCATTCTGAAGACTGCCGGCCTGCTCGCCTGAAACGCCGGTGACCCGCCATCGCAGGACCAAAACCCGAGAGGAAACTTTATGCCCACGACCATCCTTTCACTCATCCTGGCAGCCGTGATCCTTTTAGGCAGCGGGTGTGCCGCCCCCCGGATCAAGCTCTTCCCCAGCCAGACCGACCCGCTTCAGGAATTCACCCTGGAGGGTAGGACCGAGGAAAAAATTTTGGTGATCCCCGTCCGGGGCGTCATCTCGAACAGCCCCGACGAAGGGCTGATCCGCACCAAGCCGAGCATGGTGCAGGAGGTGGTCTCGCACCTGCGCAAGGCCGGCGAAGACCCCATGGTCAAAGCCGTGGTGCTGCAGATCAACTCCCCCGGCGGCTCGGTCACCGCCAGCGACATCCTCTACCATGAGATCATGCGGTTCAAGGCGGAACGCAAGATCCCGGTCGTGGCGGCAATGCTCGACGTGGCGGCCTCCGGGGGCTACTACATCGCCCTGCCCGCCGACCACATCCTGGCGCACCCCACCACCGTCACGGGCTCGGTGGGGGTGATTTTTGTCCGGCCGAAAGTCTCCGGACTAATGGAGAAGATCGGAGTGGGCGTCGAAGTCAGCAAGTCCGGGGTGAACAAAGACATCGGCTCGCCCTTCCGGCCCGCGACCTCGGAGGAGCAGGCCCTGATGAACGCCATGACGGAGCAACTCGGCAAGCGCTTCAACGATCTGGTGCTCCTGCACCGCAAGGCCGACCCGGCCGCCTTGGCGGAGGTGGCCACCGCGCGGGTGTTCCTGGCCGACCGGGCGCTTTCCCTTGGCCTGGTGGACGCGATCGGCTACATGCCCGATGCCCTCCAGGAGGCCCGCCAACGCGCCGGCCTGCCGGCGAACGCGCGGGTGGTCGTCTACCGCCGCAGTGAGAACCCGAACGACAACATCTACAACCCCGTGACCTCCTACGAGGGCGGCCGGCCGGCGGCGTGGGTGGACCTGGGGCTCCCGCGCCTGACCTCCCCGCACCCGGCGGGATTCTACTATCTGTGGCTGCCGGCAGCCGAGTGAAGCGAACA
Source organism: Desulfobacteraceae bacterium (assembly GCA_041310825.1). Classification (GTDB taxonomy): domain Bacteria; phylum Desulfobacterota; class Desulfobacteria; order Desulfobacterales; family SpSt-501; genus SpSt-501. Next base: position 3,768 of record JBFYWX010000304.1, read on the forward strand.
TCCCCACCCCGCCTCCCCCCTCACCTCATATCTCCCCTCCCCTTACGGGAGGGGCCGGGGGAGGGGGATTTTTGTGGCAGCGAGGACAAGCTCCTGCAGGCTCGTCACTCTTCAGGCTTGGCGATTTTTCCCAGGAGCGTTTTGGGCGGATGGCCGTTGCCGCCGATGATCGTCTGGATCTTCTGCGTCAGCTGAACACGCTCGATAAGGCACTCGAGCACCTCGACGCCCGTACGCAGCCGCTTGGCGCTCGAGGTCATTTCGAGAAACCGCTGCTTTTCCGTCGGGGTGATCTCCTCCAGGGCGGCGATCGCAAAAGAGAGCCGGCGGGGATCCGACAGGCCGGGCAATTCGTCGACATCGATCGAGCCCCCCATCGCGGCCAGCGTCCGCAGACGCCTCAACCCGGTCTCCATGAGGGGCGACAGGTCCTCCCCACCCGGCTCCGGATCGTCGTCGAAATAATCAACTCGTGCCTCCATGTAAGGTTTGTGCTCGATCAGCGCCTGGACGACGAACCGCTGCTCCCCGCGCGTCAAAATGTCCATGCGGCCGTCCTCGTAGCGGTGCAGCACCTGAATCACCTGGGCCGTACAGCCCGCCGTCTGGATGGCCTTGCCGTCGAAGAGCACGATCCCGAAGGGTTTTTCCTCGGCCATGCACTCGGAAATCATCAGCTTGTAGCGTTCTTCAAAAATGTGAAGCGGCAGCGGGATCCCGGGCAGCAGAACCAGGCCCAGGGGGAAGAGTGGAATGGTGGGCATGCGGCACTCCTTCGTCAATCGAATCTTTGGCCCCTTGTAGCTTTAAACCCCTTTGTCCGGTCCGAATTCTAATGGAAGATAGCGAACCCATCGGGGTCGGTATCGGTATCGGGTTCGGCATCGATCTGTTTTTCTGCGGAAACGGATTGCCGGGCACTATCCCCAAGGGAATCTGAACTGAACTGCCGATACCGATTCCGATACCGATCGGTCATCCCGTATCCTGTATTCCGCATCCAGTATCGGGAAACCTCGGCCCCTTTTGACATTAAGCGGTTTCAGGCCGTTGGCAACCCTCCCCTTTTTGCCCGGCGCAGCATGAACACCATGACCGCGGTCTGCAGGGCCGACAGCGACAGAAAATGGACAATCCACACGGGCAGCCCCGCCACCAACGAGCCGATCCGGCCCCAGGCCCAGAAGTCCATCGCCAGCAGGAAGAGCGCCGCGAACATCAGAAAACTAGGGTCCACCGGCCACTCGGGAAAACGCACCGACAGCCCACCCCGCCGCAGATGGATAAGCCCGTGGGCGACGAGATAGGCCCCAACGGCCGTCAGCATCACCCACACGGCCGGCAAGAACGGTTCCGCCGTCATCCACTTGAAGTGAAAACAGAGCAGCACCGCCTCGCCGGCGAGGATGGAAAGACCGGCCGGTACGGGGGTGACCCGCCGCCAGTAGAGCCCGAAGAGCACCGTGGGAAAGAGGACCGCCAGGCCGGTGAAGGTTTCAGTGGCGATCTCGAGGATGGTGGCCGGCGGGTGCCAGGCCAGGATCAGCCCGGCCGCGCTCAACCCGGCGACGAAAAGCCTGCCGGGGAGGCTGGAGGAGGCTACGGCCCGCCGCCCCAGCACAGGCAGAATGTCGCGGGTAAAAATTGAGCTCAAGGTGAGCAGCTGCGAGTCCATGGTGGACATGAGCGCGGCCAGCCCCGCGGCCGTGACGAGAGCGGCCATGACATCGCCCGCCACCGCGTTCACCACCATCGGCAGGATGCGGTCGGCCTGCTTTCCGACTAGATCCGGAAAGGAGAGGTGCCCCAGGACCCCTACCGCGATCTGGCGGCAGGAAGACCAACGTGCAGACCAGCGGGTAGAGCAGCATCATGCGGGTGATGGCCTGTTCGCTGCGGGCGGCGAAGAAGCGCTGAAACAACTGGGGAAACATGGGGTCGCACAGGAACCAGAGCGCCATGTAGCTGAACCAGATGCCGGGCGTGTAGTGGCCTAAACCGCCCGGTCGGGAGAAAAGCTCGGGTTTGAGGGCAAGGACCTTCTCGCTGGCCGCCGCAAAGCCGCCATGATGGCCGGCCACCAGGCACAGTGCGGCCGTGAGCAGCGCGAGGAGCAAGACTCCCTGGAAAAGATCGGTCCAGGCCACCGAGCGCATTCCCCCCCGCAGGGTGTAGAGGAGGACGACCCCGGTCACGAGCGCACCGCCCCAGCGGTAGGGCAGCCCGGTGACCTCCTGCAGGGCATAGCCGGCGGCCATGGGCTGGAGTGCCAGGTAGGGGATGGTGAAAACGATCATCACCAGGGCGAAGAGCAGGCTCAGGGGCCGGCTGTGATAGAGAGCGTGCACGAGCTCGGGCGGGGTGATGAGGCCGCGCTCACGGCCCACCTGCCACACCTTGCGGCCGATGACCCAGAAGCTCAGCGCCATGAACCCGGTTCCGAACCCCATGATGGGGAAGAAGCTCCAGCCGTCACGGTAGCCGGCGCCCGAGGTCCCGAATACGGTGAAGGCCGAAAAATTGGTGGCGGTCATGGTGGCCAGGAGCACGAGGGTCCCCAGACGGCGGTCGGCCAGAAAATAGGATGCCGGCGTCGAGCGCCAGTGCGTGCGGGTGAAGTAGCCGATCGCGAGCACGATGAGAAAATAGGCCGATAGAATCAGGATCTTGGTTGCCATGGCCTCCTCTAAGAAAAATAAACGCCATCCCGAAAGGCCGGGATGGCGTTTACGCCTGGCATAACCTTTCAAAACGCGGCATATACCTGCCGCGAAATGCAGTCTCTTAACCCGGGGGGCTCGCCTCTGTCAACTGACAGCGCCTTCACGGAACCCCGATGAACGCTGCCTGAGCCTGCCTGCGATGTTACCGGACCTACAAGACCCCGAAGCCGATCAGCAAAGCGCATGCGGTCATGATGGCACCGCTCCAGAGCAGCGCCATGGTGGTGTAGCCCATGACGTCCCGAGCGGAGAGCCCCGCGAGCCCCAGGAGCGGCAGCGCCCAGAAGGGCTGGATCATGTTCGTCCACTGATCGCCCCAGGCCACCATCATGGCCGAGCGGGTCATGTCGATGCCCATGGTTTTTGCCGCCTCGATCGTGATGGGGCCCTGGACGAGCCACTGTCCGCCGCCGGAGGGGACGAACATGTTGATCAGCCCCGCCGCCCAGAATTGGAGCATGTAGAACGTCACCGGCGTCGAGACAGCAACGAACCAGGTGGCGATGACCTTCCC
>JBFYWX010000320.1:0-17828 GCA_041310825.1 Desulfobacteraceae bacterium
GGTGACAGGAAAGACTATGGACGGCTGCGAACATCAAAAGCAACGCCTGCTGGCGCTGAATGACGGCTTGCGGTCGCTTTTTCGCTCGGCCAACGCCATCCCCGGGCTGACCGACCACCGATTCGAGGAGTGGGAGAAGACGTGCGCTGCGCTGCCGCGGCAGCTGGACGAGGAGACCCTCCGGGTGGCGGTGGTCGGCGCGATCAAGTCCGGCAAGAGCACCTTTTTGAATTCTCTCCTCAAGGGGGATTTTCTCAAACGCGGGGCCGGGGTGGTCACCTCCATCGTCACCCGTGTGCGCGCCGGCGAGCAGCTGCGGGCCAACCTCTTCTTCAAGACCTGGGCGGAGGTGAACGCGGACATGCAGCAGGCGCTCGTTCTCTTCCCCGACCTGAACTGGAGAAGCGCCCAGGAGCTTTTCGACATCCGGCGCGCGCCGGAGCGCTCCGGGCTGAGGCGTTCGCTTCAGACCCTGAACGATGAGCAGCGCATCACCGACGACGCCCGCAACCGCAACCTGGTGCTGCTCTCCAGCTACCTGAAAGGCTATGACACGGTCAGCCAGTTCCTGCGCGATGAGCCGACCGTTCAGCGTTGCGAGAGCGAGCGGTTCAGGGACCACTGGGCCTACACCGGCGACGAGTCCTTGTCGGTCTACCTGCGCGACATTCAGCTCGAGATCGACTCCGGCCGCCTCGGCAGCAACATCGAGATCGCCGACTGCCAGGGGAGTGATTCCGCCAACCCGATGCACCTCGCCATGGTCCAGGAGTACCTGCGGATCGCCCACCTGCTGGTCTATGTGATCAGCAGCCGGATCGGGCTGCGGCAGGCCGACATCAAGTTCCTGTCCATCATCAAGCGTATGGGCATCCTGGGCAACTGTCTCTTCGTCTTGAACTTCGACTTCAGCGAGCACCAGACGCCGAGCGACCTGCAGGCCTCCGTGCGGCGGGTTTCCGAAGACATCTCCCTGCTCATGCCCGGAGCGGACCTTTTCGCCTTCTCGGCCCTCTACAACCTCTTCGTCGTCTGCGGGGAGGGGCTGCCCGAACGCGAGCAGCGGCGTCTTGCCATCTGGCGCTCGGATGCCGAGCTCATCGCTTTCTCCGACCGCGAAACGGCGCGTTTCGGGGGTGTTCTCGGCGCGATGCTGAACCGTCGGCGCCAGGCGCTGCTATTTCACAACCCCCTCGAACGGCTGGGGGCGGTCCGGGCCGGAATGGCCAACTGGATCAGCATCAACCGGGAGCTGCTGACCCGGGGCGCGGCGGATGCCCGCCAGGTCGCTGAACGCATCCGCCGCCACCAGGAACGCTTTGCCCAGATTCTCGGCGCACTGAAAAGCTCGCTGGATGGTGTCGTGCCCAAACTGCGAGAGGCGGCGGCAAGCGAGGTCAACCGCTTTCTGGACAGCGGCTTGGGGGAGGTGATGCGCGGGCTGACCGGGTTCATCTCCGCCGCGCGCTTCGATCCCGGGCGCTACACCGACACCCTGCAGACGGCCGGCTTCTCCCAGGCCCTCTACCAGCTGTTTCAGGACTTCAAACAGGCGTTGGATGCCTATATCACCGAGCAGGTCAACCCGGACGTCATCCGGTTCATCGCTGCCCAGGAGGCGAAGATCAGCGAGCAGCTGGAAGCCATCGTCGCACCCTACACGGGCCTGATCGAGGATGCCTCCATCGAGTTCTGCGGCCTGATGGAAGGGCTCGGCATCCGCATTGACTGCCGCGGATCGGGGACGATAGCCATTCCCAGCGTGGCGAGCTTGCTGCACAACGCCGGGGTGAGCCACCTGCCGTTGGCCAGCTCCCTGAACTACTCCGCGCGGCTGAGGACCGAGGCGGTGGTGCGCCGCGGGTTCTACCGGGTCGTGAGCGGCTTTAAAAAGCTATTGAAAAAGCCCGTGCGCGCCGGGGAGGAGGACTCGCGCGCCCTGCAGGAGGGGCTGGTGCGCATCCGGCGCGAAACCCGGCACTCCCTGGCCTTCCAGCTCAAGGATTTCCAGGAGAACCTCAAATTCAAATATCTCTTCGTGCTGATCGAAGCGGCCTCCGCCCGCTTGAACCAGGCGGTCGGCGAACAACTCCAGGCCTATGCGGCCGACTTCGGGGCCCTGGCGCAGGGGGTGAGCGCCCGGCAGGAGGACAAGGAACGCGCCGGGGCCGTTCTGGGCGCGATGTCCCAGGAGTGCGGGCGCCTGCAGGCAGAGATCGACCGGCTCCGGCACGACATCGCTTCGATCCCGGCGGCGGTCGTCTGAGACGGGGGATCAACCCCCCAAGGCGGCCAAGTTGCGGCGGGCGAATTCGATGCCCGCATCGAGGGCGAGGGCCGTGCGGTAGCATGCGGCCGCCTGTTCGGGTTCCCCCATGGCCTGGAGGTTCACCCCGAGGTTGGCGTGGTCGATGGCCGAGGAGGGGTCCAGTTCCACCACCCGTTGAAAGGCGGCCACGGCCGGCGCGTGCTCCCCGAGTTTGAAATGGCAAAACCCGATCAGGTTGTGAATATCGGTGCGCTCGGGATCCAAGCCGGCGCCCTGTCGCAAAAACGCCAACGCCTCCTCGTAGCGACCCAATTCCTTCAGCGCCACCCCGATGTAGCTGTATACGGTCGGCGCCTCCGCGGGGTCGGGGTCCAGCGCGAGCGCCTCCCGGAAGCGGGCGAGCCCGCCTTCCGGGTCGCCCCCCTTCAGTCGGCAGAGGCCCATGTGGAAGCGCACGTAGTATTTTCCGGGGAGCAGGGAGTCGACCTCGCTCAGGCGGGCAAGGGCCGCGGCCGGCTCCAGTTGCTCGGAGAGGTGCTTAACGGCGAACATCGCCACGCCGCTGGCGCGTGAGCGCTCGCGGAAATGGGCCCCGGGGATGATGGTGTAGAAGGCCGGCAGGCCGATGCCCGCGTGGGTGGTCTCCACGGCGAGCACCTCGAGGTCGCGGCGCGCGAGCGCCTGAAGGCAATTCTCGATTTCAACCCGGATGTTCGGATGAGAGAGGTCGGGCAGGGAGGACAGCTCTGCGACGGTGCCGGGGCGGGTGATGAAGTCGGCCTCCTCCGGGCGGCGGAGCTTGGGCAGCCCGCTGGCGACGTAACAGGCGGAGGTGTCGAAATCCCCGCCGAGCTGGGCGACTTCGGTCAAGGCCCGGCTCAGGGCTTTTTCGGGGCTGGGGGTGGTGCCGGCGGTCCAGACCATCTCGCTGCGGGCGGGAAAGGTCGCCGGGTCGATCGCAAGAACGCCGATCGTGGGAATGCCCGTGTCGAGGGTGAAATCGGAAATGGCGAGACGGATGCCGCAGCGCTCGTAGGCGGCGAGCATGTCGCGCACGAGCGGGTCCCGCGCCGAGGAGGGCCGGATGCCCGGAACGCGGATGCGGCCGCGGCTGACCACCGCCGAGACATGCCGTTCGACGACCTCGCAGATTCCCTGGAGGATGGCCTCCTCGGGACCGTTTCCGGCCGAGGGCCCGTTGAACTCGTTGATGGCGTAAAACCAGTCGAAGGGCACCAGGCATTCGCGCCCGCGAGTCAGATTGGTCGCCGGGGTCCACTTCAGCGGCAGGGACTCGAAGACCCGGCGGCTTGCCGCCAGATCCTCCGAGGCATCGTGGACCGAGCGGGCGATCATCTCGAACGGCAGGGCGCGGTCGCGGACCTCGTCGAAGGTCGCCCGGATGAACCGTCCCGGGTCCCGGGCGAAGCTGAAGAAACTGAACCGCTCCACGAGCTCCATAACGGCGCTCGCCTCGGCCTGCTCCGCAGTGGCCCCCTTGCCCATCTGCTTGCGGGTGCCGGTGACACCGGCCGCGTCCCGGCCGCAGCGGCTGACGAAGACCGGGATCCCCAGGCGCCCGTTGTCGATGCGCTCGGTCGCCTGGAGGATGTCCAGTTGCAGCCGACCCAGTGTCTCCCGCAAGCGGGTCACGGTCGCCCGCGGGGGCAGGACCTTGTCCTGGTCCAACGTAAAGGTCTTGTAGGCATCTTTCAGTTTCAGCTTGGCCATGGACGAACGCTCCTTTTTTTGATTGACCGGCGGCGATTAATTTGGTAGCAAGAAGTTTTGTGTGGGGATGTAGCTCAGCTGGGAGAGCGCGGCGTTCGCAACGCCGAGGTCAGGGGTTCGATCCCCCTCATCTCCACTTTCGTTTATCGACGCAGGGCACCCGACTGTACCACATCGCCGGCACGATTGAAACAGACGATAGCCTGCCTCTCAATCCCCGCCCCGGGGTCGGGGCGGAGGAATCACGGGGCGCAATGGCGTTCCGGCGCCGGAGGTCCGATGAGCCGCAAAGCCGAGCTTGAACGTCGCACCCGGGAAACGACCGTCCAGGTCGGCATCGATCTGGACGGAAGCGGCCAGGCGGATGTCACCACCGGTATTGCGTTTTTCGACCACATGCTCGCCTTGTTCGGCGTGCACGGGTTTTTCGACCTGGGGGTTCACGCCCAGGGGGATATCCAGGTGGATTCCCACCACACGGTCGAGGATGTCGGCCTGGTGCTGGGAGAGGCGGTGGATCGTGCCCTGGGCGATCGCAAGGGCATCCACCGCTACGGCTATGCCGTGACCCCGATGGACGATGCCCTGGCCCACGCGGCCATCGATCTTTCACGGCGTCCCTACCTGGTGTTCCAGCTGCCGGCGTGTCAGAGCGCGGAACGCGCCTTCAACGCCGCCCTGGCCAAGGAGTTCTTCAAATCCGTGGCCAACCGCGCCGGAATGAACCTGCACGTCACCGTTCCGTACGGTGAAAACGAGCACCACATCCTGGAGGCCGTCTTCAAATCGTTCGGCCGGGCCCTTCAGCAGGCCGTCTCCGCCGACCCACGCTGCCACGGCGTGCGCTCATCCAAGGGCACGTTGTAGAGGCCGTCGCCGCCCCCCGAGGCCCAAGCGGTTCCATGCTGATCATACCCGCCATTGATCTCAAAAACGGAAAGTGCGTCCGCCTGGTTCAGGGGCGGATGGACGCCGAAACCGTCTATGCCGACGATCCGGTGGGCGTGGCCCTGCGCTGGGCGGAGGCGGGGGCCGAGCTGATTCACATCGTCGACCTGGACGGCGCGGTCGGCGGCCGGCCGCACCACCGGCCGCACATCACCCGGGTCCTGGAATCCGTGCACGTGCCGGTGCAGCTCGGAGGTGGGATCCGGGACGCCGACACGGCGGCGGCGTTGCTCGACGCGGGGGTCTTTCGCGTGGTCATCGGCACCGAGGCGGTGCACCGCCCCCCCTGGCTGAGTGAGCTCTGCCGGCGGTTCCCCGGCCGGGTGGCGGTGGGCCTCGATGCGCGCAACGGGTTGATCGCCGTCGAGGGCTGGACCCGCACGACGGACATCCTGGCGACGGATCTGGCCCGACGGCTCGAGGACTGCGGCGTGGCGGCGTTCATTTTCACCGACATCCACCGCGATGGCATGCAGACCGGCCCCAACATCGAGGAGACCCGGCGGTTGGCGCAAAGCGTGCGCGTGCCGGTGATCGCCTCCGGCGGGGTGGGGAAGATGGAGCACATCCGGGGCTTGCTGCCGCTGGAGGCCGCGGGGGTCATCGGCGTGATCACCGGCAAGGCGCTCTATTCCGGCGCCGTCTCGTTCGCCGATGCCGTGGCGCTGGTGCGCGGCGGCGGAGCCGACCCCCCGGGGTCGCGCGGCGTAGGGTGAGAGGGTTGACAAACACCGGATCGACACCTAAGTTCCGGACGCTTCGGTAAAACCACGACACATGGCCGGGGTCGCCGCGGAGACAGGTTGGCTTGGTACGCGCGTCTTAACCGGAATCGGTCCGACCGTCGCTCCGAAGCCACCCCGCCGCCGGTCCACCCCTGATTTCCGCGCGTACCGATGGAGGTTGCTCTTTTTGGCAAACCACATCCCGGACGAAAAAGTCTCCGAGATCCGACACGCGGTGGATATCGCCGAGGTGGTTTCGGAAACAGTGCTTCTTAAACGGGCAGGGAAAAACCTCGTCGGGCTCTGCCCCTTTCACGCGGAAAAAACGCCCTCGTTCAGCGTCAGCCCGGACAAGCAGATATTCCACTGTTTCGGCTGCGGGAGCGGGGGCGACGTGTTTGGTTTCGTTATGAAGCGGGATGGGATCTCCTTCGTGGAAGCCCTCCGGACGCTGGCGCGGCGCGGCGGGATCGACATCCCCGAACGGGCGCTCAGCCCCGAAGACCAGCGGCGGTTGCAGGAGAGAGAGGCCCTTTTTGAGATCAACCGCCTGGCATTGGAATTCTACACCGGTGCCCTGCGGCGGGATCCGGCCGGACCGGCCGCCCGGGACTACCTGAATCGCCGAGGTGTCACCCCTGCGACGATCGAGGCCTTCAAGCTGGGCTATGCCCCCAAGGGGTGGGAGAGCCTGCTGGGGTTCATGACGCAGCGGCGCATTGCCCCCGGGATGGTGGAAAAGGCCGGCCTGGCCGTGCCGCGCAAGGACAGGTCCGGGTGGTACGACCGTTTTCGAGACCGCCTCATGTTTCCCATTTTCGACGAAACCGCTCGGGTGGTGGGCTTCGGCGGGCGGGTGATGGACGATTCAACTCCCAAGTACCTGAATTCGCCTGAAACACCGATCTACACCAAGCGCAAGGTGCTTTACGGGCTGCAGCGGGCCAAGGACCGGTGCCGGTCGCTGGGGTCGGTCTTCATCGTGGAGGGGTATCTCGACCTGATCGCCCTGCACCAGGCCGGGATCGACAACGCGGTCGCCACCCTCGGCACGGCGCTGACACCCGAGCACATCCGGTTGTTGACCCGCTATGCCGGCCGGATGGTGCTGGTCTACGACTCGGATGATGCCGGAATCCGCTCGGCCCAGCGCTGCGTGGATCTTTTTTGGGAGGAGCACGCCGATTTTCGCCGCGGCGACGTCTTCCGCGAAGAGCAGGCCGACACCCGCATCATGGTTCTGCCCGAAGGCCACGACCCGGACTCATTCGTGAGGCGCCACGGGTCCGAGGCCTTCCAGCGCCTGGCTCAGTCCGCCCCCGGCATGGTAAGCTTTCTGGCGGAAAGCGCCGTCAAACGCCACGGGCTGAGCACGGAGGGCAAGATACGGGTCGTTTCGGAGTTGCTGGGGCCGCTGGCGGCCGTCAACGACCCGGTGGCACAGGCCTTCTACGTCCAGCAGCTCGCGGAGCGCCTCGGTGTCGCCGAGACGGTCATTCGCCAGGGGTTGGGCCGCCGGGGGCAGCCCGATGCAGGGCACCCCCCGCGCGCACCGGCCCCCCCGGGGGGCGAACGTTTCGAGCGGCGCATCGTTACGATGATGCTGCAATTTCCGGAGATGATCCCGGAAATAGTGGAGCGCCGGATCGTGGAGTGTTTCGGCGACGGGCCGATGAAACGCCTGGCGGCCGACATCGTCGCCTGCGGTCACCGGCCCGGCCTGCCGGTCGCCGATCTGCTGGCCCGGGTCGAAGACGCTCCCCGCCGGGAGCAGTTGGCGCAGCTCGCCATGCGCGAGGAGGTCTGGGAGCCGAAAGGCTGTCGCACCCTTCTCAGCCGCTTTGTCGAAAGCCGGCGCAAAAAGCCCGCTCGCCGCAGCCTGCAGCAGGAGATCGAGGCCGCCGAAAAGGTGCAGAACGAGGCCGAGGTGATGCGCCTGTTGAGCGAGAAACAGAAACTGGCGGTGCCGCGGGGCAACCCCAGGTCGTCCGCACCGCCGGGGCGGTAGCCGCCCGCGGCGGCAGCGCACGTGCGGCGGGGGCTCGGTGGCGCGGACCGGTTATCGAATTCGGAGTGGGTTTGGAGGCAAACAGGCATGGCCAAAAAAGTGGCAGCGAAACTGAAGACCCGGGACACGGCACCGAAGGCGCGTCCCGCCAAGCCGGTGGGCGAAACGGGCCAGCGCGCTAAACCGCTAAAGGCCCCGGCGGCAGTCCCCGGAGAGGCACCCGAGCCCAAGGCCGACAAGAAGGCGGTCCAGGAGTTGCTGGCCAAGGGCAAGAAGCAGGGCTACCTGACGTATGATGAAATCAACGAGGTTCTGCCCGAGGACATGCTCTCGCCGGAACAGATCGACGAGACGCTGATGCTCTTCGACGATAACGGCATCGACGTGGTGGACGAGAAACAACATCGTCCCGTGGCCAAGCCGAAAAGCCTTCCGGACGTGAAGCCTCCCGCCGGCGAGGAAAGCGACAGCGCCGAATACGGCACGGTCACCGACCCCGTCAAAATGTATCTGCGCGAAATGGGAATGGTGACGCTCCTCAGCCGGGAAGGGGAGGTCGAGATCGCCAAAAAGATCGAGGCCGGTGAGCAGGAGGTGTTACGGGCGTTGTTGGACACGACCGGCGGCGTCGAGGCGATCATCAGTCTGGGGGAAAGAATCGAAAGCGGCGCGCTCAGGCCCAAGCATGTTCTGCGTGACATCGACGAAGGCGACACGCACACCGATGAGGTCGTGCAAACCGAGAAGTTTCTCGACACGATCCGCCGCATCAAGGGCACCCACGAAGAGACCCGCCCCTTGCGCGAGCAGGCCTTTGCGACCGCCGGTGACGAGCAGGAGCAGCGCAAAATCCGGCGCCTGCTGCAGCGGGGCATCTCCGACATTTTCGAACTGCTCAAGGACTGGCGGCTCGAGGGGGCCGTCATCGACGACATCGAAAACATCATCTTCGAACAGATCCAATGGTTCGAGGCCATGTCCCGCAAGCTGGCCCGGGCATCGGACCGATTCAACGCCTCGATGAAGGATCTGCGCGACAACCTCAAATCCAAAACCGCCTTCACCAAATGGGCGACGCCGCGCTGCCACCTGACGCGGGAGGAAATCCACGGGGCCTTCGGCGAGATCCGGGATACGATCGGGTTGATCGTCGCCCGCGAAGCGGAGCTGTGCGCCAACAGCCGCACCCTGAGGCGCATCATGGTCTCGGTGGAGGATGGGCGGCTGAAGGCCAAACTGGCCAAGAGCGAGCTGACCAAAGCCAACCTCCGACTCGTGGTCAGCATCGCCAAAAAATACACCAACCGCGGTCTGCAATTCCTCGACCTGATCCAGGAGGGCAACATCGGGTTGATGAAGGCGGTGGACAAGTTCGAATACCGGCGGGGATACAAGTTCAGCACCTACGCCACGTGGTGGATCCGCCAGGCCATCACCCGGGCGATCGCCGACCAGGCGCGCACCATCCGGATCCCGGTGCACATGATCGAGACCATCAACAAGCTCATCCGCACCTCGCGCTACCTCGTCCAGGAGCAGGGCCGCGAGCCGACACCGGAGGAAATCGCCGAGAAGATGGAGATCCCCCTGGAAAAGGTGCGCAAGGTGCTCAAGATCGCCCGGGAGCCCATCTCGCTCGAAACCCCCATCGGCGAGGAGGAGGACAGCCACCTGGGCGACTTCATCGAGGACAAGAAATTCATGCTGCCGTCCGAGGCCGCTGTCAGCATGAACCTGGCCGAGCAGACCCGCAAGGTCCTGGCGACCCTGACCCCACGCGAGGAAAAGGTGCTACGGATGCGTTTCGGCATCGGCGAAAAGGCGGATCACACGTTGGAGGAGGTCGGTCAGGACTTCGCCGTCACCCGCGAGCGTATCCGCCAGATCGAGGCCAAGGCGCTGCGCAAATTGCGCCACCCGACCCGCAGCCGGAAATTGAAGCACTTCATCGAGACCTGACCCGCGCCGCGGGGCCGCTTCCACGGCGTGGGCAGGGGTCCTGCGGGATGCTTGACAAACCCAGCGGCGACCGATAGACATACCGCCGGTGATCATGGGCCCATAGCTCAGCTGGCAGAGCCACCGGCTCATAACCGGTTGGTCCCTGGTTCGATCCCAGGTGGGCCCATTCCAGCGCGTGTTGACCGGAAACCGCGTTATGCGAGCCGTGCGACGCTCAGGCGCGGGTCCTTGTGGCCCACGCCTTTCGTTTGACCGGAAACGGCGGCCATGACCGTTCACCTGAAAGAGATTGCCGATATTTTGGAGCGGATCGCCCCGGCCGCCGCCGCGGAGCCCTGGGACAACGTGGGGCTGCAGATCGGCGACCCCGACGCCGCGGTCGCCCGCGTCTGGGTGTCCTTGGACGCGAGCCCGGTGGTGATCCGGGCCGCCGGGGAGGCCGGAATCGACCTGATCGTGACGCACCACCCCCTGCTGTTCCGGGCCCTCAAGCAGGTCGATCTGACCACACCGATCGGGGCGGCCGTCGCGCACGCCATCCGTCATGGCCTGAGCATCTTCAGCCTGCACACGAACCTCGACGCGGCGCCGAGGGGGCTGAACGATCTGTTGGGCCGGCGGCTGGGGCTGCGGCGGCTAAGGCCCTTGGCGGGGCGGCCGGATGCGTTGCCAGCACCCGGCCCCGGAATCGGGCGGGTCGGGGACCTCGCCCGCCCCCGGCGGGTGGGCACGATCGCCCGGGAGGCAAAAGCGCGCCTGGGGGCCGCCGCCGTGCGGGTGGCGGGGGACCCCGAAGCGGTGGTGCGCTGCGTCGCCGTTTCAACCGGGAGCGGGCGCAGCCTGGTGCCGCGCTTTCTGCGATCCGAGGCCCAGGTCTTCATCAGCGGCGATCTGGGGTATCACGAGGCGCGCGAGGTGGAAGATGCCGGCCGTCACCTGATCGATGTCGGCCATTTTCACTCCGAGCACATCATGAAGGCGGCCCTCGCGCAACGGCTAGCCCGTGAGTTCGCCCGCCGCGGTATGGCCGTGCGCGTCCAGGCCTGCCCGCTGGAACAAGACCCGTTCACCCTGGTGTGAGAGTGGCGCCGGGAAGGCCGGCGGCGGCCGGATCCGGCGCCGGTGGGGATGGTGCCATGGCAGCAACGATAAGCGAAGTGACCCGTATCTTGGGCCGGCTCCAAAAACTGGAACTGGAGGCGCGCCGGCTGCTCGCCATGCTCGGCCGGGTGCAGGAGCGGACCGATGCGCTCCACACCCGTCTCCGGCAAAGCGAGGAACCCATCGGCTCCGCCCAGCGGTTGCGGCAGGAGCTGCAGAAAAAGTTCCGCTCCCAGGAAGCCGAGCTGAAGGCGAATCAGGAGCGGATCGCCAAGAGCCATGAGAAGCTGCGGTCGGTCAAGACCAACAAGGAGTACCAGTCCGGGCTCAAGGAGGTCGACGATCTGACGCTCATCGGCTCGAAGCTGGAAGACGAAATGATCGCCTGCCTGGACGAAATCCAGGCCGCCCAGGTTTTTTTGAAGGAGAACCAGGTACAGGCCGAACGCCACGCGGCGCAACTGCGCATCGAAATGGAGCAGGTGCGGGAGGAGGCGCAGGCGGCCCAAACGCGCCTTGATTCGGTGCAGGCCCAGGCCGGGGAGATCGCCGGGCAGATTCCCGCCGGCATCCTGGCCTTGTATCGGCGGATCCGGGATCGCAAGAGCGACGGCGTCGCACTGGTCGAAGTCCGCGCGGCCGTCTGCGGAGGGTGCCACGTGAACATCCCCCCCCAGATGTACAACGAACTCCACCGGCGGGATCGCTTGAAGAATTGCCCCAACTGTGACAGACTCATTTTCTGGGACGACGACGAGGAGCGGTCGGAGGAGCCTGGGTGATCGCCGGCGCGCATGCGCCGGAGGAAAGTCCGAACACCGCAGGGCAGGGTGCTCCCTAACGGGGAGTCGCGGCGACGCGAAGGAAAGTGCAACAGAAAGGACACCGCCGCCGCCCCGGCCCCTTGACGGGGGTCGGGACCGGAGGTAAGGGTGAAAAGGTGCGGTAAGAGCGCACCAGTCCCCCGGGCGACCGGGGGGCTCGGCAAACCCCACCCGGTGCAAGACCAAATAGAGGGGCGCTTGAGGGTGGCCCGCCCAAGCCCCCGGGTAGGTCGCATGAGGTGCCGGGCAACCGGCATCCCAGAGGAATGATCACCGCCCGGCACGGGGTGACCCGCTCCGGGAACAGAATTCGGCTTACGGGCTGCTCCGGCCGCCCCCTCCCGTCACGACCCATCATACGAGCATCATGGACCACCACGTGTCATCGAATTCCACGTCGTCGGAGTCGGGTGCCAACACCTTTGCGGCCAAGCTGCCCGTCTTTTCCCAGGACTACCTCAAGTGCACTCTTTTCATCGCCGGACCCGAACACCCGCAAGGGGCCTTCACCCAGAAATTCTACTCCACGCTGGCCTCGGCCTCGACCCTGCTCGAGGACTTCCTGGACTTCCACGGCGCCAAAAACAACAAGGACTGGTACTTCTTTCGCGAGCTGACCGCCGCCCTGCGCCACATCGGCCTGGCGTCCAATTTTCAGAAGCATATCTCCAACCGGCTCCAATACTACGACCTGCCGGATAGTGCCGAATTCCAGAGCGACGGTGCGGCCGCCCTCGATTTTTTGAACCACTGCCTGCGGCAGATGGCGCCGATCGTGCTGGAGGAGGCCGGCCGGCTCGGCATCGCCTTGCCGACCGCACGCTTCCGCGACGAGGATTTCCCCAGCCTGCAGACCTCGACCTTGCTTGCCTACGACATCGATGATGAGAACAAGGACCAGGAAAAGCAGCACATCGTCAAGATCGCCAGCGAATTTCTGAACATCCTGAAAAGCTTCGACCAGATCAAATTCTACGAACGATACAGCCTGGCCGAGATCCGAGTGATCATCCCGGAGAAGATCAACGAGGTCGAAATCCGCCGCTACGAAATGCTGGTGCACAACCTGCAGTCCTCCTTCGACACCTACGTCATTCAGGGCGGGTTTCAGTTCGGCAACCGCAAGCTCAAGCAGTTGCGCGGGTTCTTCTCGGTTATTTTTCACCTGTTCCAGATGGTGGGACGGCTGCTGCATTTCTACGAGCGCCACTTGCACGCGGCGGGCTACAAGAACACCTACCAGCGGGTCCAGGAACAACTCGCCGCCCTCATCGAGCCGGCCCGGCTGCTCGACTGCACCATCAACTACGGCCTCTACTACGTTTGCCACTTTCTGGCGCTCGGCAAGGAACACGCCCGCATGATCCTAAACGAGAACATCGAGCGCTCCTCCGTCCGGGTCGGAGTGCCTCAAAAGCTCGGGTTCCACTCGCGGCCCAGCCTGTTGGTCGCGAAAATCGTTCAGCACTACGGCGGGCAGGTGGAGCTCGTGGTCGGGGAGGACCGGTTCGACGCCAGCAGCGTCCTCGACATGCAGTGGGCGGGCGGCAAGATCCAGAAGGAAAAGGTCAAGGATGTCGTTTTCGAGGGCGACGCCCGCACCCTGAAGGATATCGAGATCCTGGCGGGGGTCAACTACGGCGAAGACCTGATGGGCAAGGGCATCCCCCTGCCCAAAGAGCTCAAGTATCTCAAGTAGGGGCGGCGGCGCGCGGCCGCTCCGGGGATTCGGGAGAGGCTGGACCTCTATGGCGTATGCGCTGATCGTGGCGGCCGGGACGGGGACGCGCCTGCCCGGGACGCAGCGCAAGCAGTATCGGCCGCTGGCCGGGGTGCCGGTCCTCACGCGCAGCTTGCAAGCCATGGAGGCCTGCCGCGGCCTTTTTGAGGGCATCGTTCTGGTCGTCTGCGCCGCGGACATCGACTATTGCCGCGATCGCATCGTGGCCCCGGCCGGAGTGAGGACGCCCGTGCGTCTGGTGGCCGGCGGGCAGCGCCGTCAGGACTCCGTCTACAACGGCCTCTGCGCCATCGCCTCCGCGGAGGCCGTCGTGGCCATCCACGACGGGGCCAGGCCCCTGGTGCCTCCGGCCGTCGTACGCGCCTGTGTCGAGGCCGCCCGGCGGCACGGCGCCGCGGTTGCCGGGCTGCCGCTCTGGGACACCGTGAAGCGCTGCGGGCCCGACGGCGTCATCGAAGCGACGCTGCCGCGCGAGGGCATCTGGCTCGCACAGACGCCCCAGGCCTTCCGCATCGGACTGATCCGTCGCGGTCACGAACAGGCCCGGCGCGAGGGGTTCTGCGGGACCGACGACGCCGCGCTCGTCGAGCGCCTGGGGATCCCCGTCCATCTCGTTCCCGGCAGCCCCCGGAACATTAAAATCACCACCCCCGAGGACCTGCGCCTGGCGGAAGCCCTGGCGGTCCACCCCGCAGCGGATTGACAGCGCCGTTTCGGGTTCTTACGATAGCCGCCAAGCGACAGACGCTGTCTGCCGACGGTCACGATGCCACGAAAAAGGAGCCATTGACATGCAGCAGCCCCCCCCCGCGGGCACCCCCGAAAGAGACCTGGCCGGCGAAGCCTATTTACGGCAGTTGCGCAAAACCTTCGCCGAACTGCCCCACGACATCCCCCTGCTGCTGTTTGCCGACCGCGGCCCGGAGGATGTGTTCGTCCAGGCCACGCGCCAGGTCATCCGGGCGTTCCGGGAGCTGAGCCCCCGCATCAGCCTGAAGGAGTACGGGCTTGACCACGACTTGGCCCGCCGCCACGGCGTCACCCACTCGCCGACCCTTTTGATTGCCCCGGACCGGTATTCCATCCGGTGGCTCGGGGCGCCGATGGGGGAGGAGGCGCGCACGCTGCTCGAAACCTTCATGCTGGTGGGCCTCGGGCAGAGCAACCTGACCGAGCAGTCCCGCAAAGTGCTCGCGCGCATCGACGCGCCGCGTCAGGTGAAGGTCTTCGTCAGCGCGACCTGTCCCTACTGCCCGCAGCAGGCCGTGAACGGGGTCAAGGCCGCCATCGAGCGGCCCGAGCACGTTGCGCTCGAGATCATCGACATCCAGTCCCAGGTCGAGCTCGCCAACCGCTACGCCGCCCACAGCGTTCCGATGGCCTTCGCCAACGAGATGCTCATCGGACACGGGGCCCAGACCGAAGAGGTGTTCATGCTCTCGCTTCAGAAACTCGAGGCGCAGACGATTTTCATCCCCGAGAGCGACGCCGAGCTGGTGGAGACCGATCTGGTGATCGTGGGCGGCGGCCCGGCCGGTCTGACGGCCGGCATCTACGCCGTGCGCAGCGGCCTGCGCACGGCGATCATCGAGCGGCAGGCGCTCGGGGGGCAGGTGGCCACCACCCCGATCGTCGAAAACTACCCCGGTTTCACGTCGGTCGGCGGCAAGTCCCTGGTGGACATCATGGTGAGCCACGCGCTTCAATACGTTCAGATCTTCCAGGGGGAGGGGGTGGTGGATATCCGGCACGGGCATCCGATCATGGTTCAGACCAGCCGCCGCAAATTCATGACCAAGGCCCTGCTGCTCGCCACCGGCGCCACCCACCGGCATCTGAACGTCCCCGGCGAGACGCGGCTGGCCGGCCGCGGCGTGAGCTACTGCAGCACCTGCGACGGGCCGCTCTTCAAGGGCAAGCGCGTCATCATGGTCGGCGGCGGCAACAGCGCCGTGACCGAAGCGTTGTATTTGCACCACATGGGGGTCAACGTCACCCTGGCTCACCGCCGCGACAGCCTGCGGGCCCAGGAGGTCCTGGCCCGGCAGTTGACCGAAAACAACATCCCGATTCTCTGGAACAGCGAAATCCAAGAGATTCGCGGGGAGGAACGCGTGCGGGACGTCCTGCTGCTGAACAACCGCAGCCGGGAAACCGCCGCCTTTCCGACCGACGGGGTCTTCATCGCCATCGGCTATGAGCCGGCCGTCGAGCTGGCCTCCACGTTGAACCTCCCCCTCAACGACGACGGCTACATCCAGCACGACGGCAAGCATCGCACCCAGCTGCCGGGGGTCTACTCCGCGGGGGATGTCGAAGGCGGCTACAAACAGATCGTAACCGCTGCGGGCCAGGGGGCCGAAGCCGCCATGACCATCTTCGCCGACCTGATCAATCCGTACTGGCTGAAGTAAGCGGCGCCGGCGCCTCACGCCTACCCGGCACCGGGCAGCAGCAGCCCGGCACTGCCGATTTCGGCCGTCGGCCGGGAAACGACGAGCCGGCGTCCCACCTCGCGCCCGGCATCGAGCGCCCGGCGGTGGAGGCGGAGGGCACCGTGGCCCACCCGGGTCGTGCGCGGATGGCGGTGCGTGAAATAGCGCATCAGGGACGGGTCGTCCGCCGGGACCAGGGCGCAAGAGCCACTCTCTCCGGTTCCCCGCCGGGCGGCCGCCAGCCGGGTGTGCAAACCCTCCACCACGCCCACGCCGAAGAGATCCCGCCCGCGGCGGCCGGGAGGGGCGGCCCTGCGGATAAAGCGCGCCCACTCCTCCGCGATGACCCGCTGGATGAAAGCGTGCACATAGGCCGCCGTCCTCAGATGGGAGGGGGTGCCGCTGATCTCAAGCACGCGCCCCATGCGGGATCTTTCGATGACATAGGCGGGGACCCAGATCGGCAGCACGAAGTAGAAATCCCGCAACAGGGCCGCCAGGTGGTAAAACGCCCGGCCGTGGCGGAGCGCGGGCCGCCCGACGAAGATGCTGAAGAACTCGCGCGGCTGACCGGAGGCGCGCGCGGCGCTCTCGCGGCCGGCCATGAGCTGATGGACCTTGAGCATGGCGGCCTCGGCCTCGTGCGGGTTGCTGCTGCCGGCTAGTGCCAGAAGCTTGCGGATGCGCTCGGCCTGTCGGTCTTCGCTGCGGACGGCGGCCTGCCGGACACGCTCGGGCCCAGGGGTGAAGCTGCCGGATGCACGCGGATCGGCGCCGAGCAGACGGCAGGCCTTGTGGAAGATCGGGCCGTGGGGCGCTTCGCCCCCCCCGCCCAACACGTCCTCGGCCAATTGGTGGGCCATCTCGTGGAAGAGCACCTCGCGCACCGCCTCCCACGGGTGCCGGAAGACCAGGGCGCGGCTCAGGCGGATTTCGCGCCGGTCGGCCGACCAGGAGCCCCAGCGCGAAACGGTGTCGGTCAGCAGGAAGAGCGGCGGGCGCAGGCACCGGCCGATGGCGGGGGCCAGCATGCGGCGGGCGCACTCCCATTCGCAGGCGAGCCCGTGCAGGATGCGGGTTTCGCGTTCGACGGCCGCCTGCGGCGGTTGGGCGAATTCCCGGCCCGGGATCGTTGGACGGGTCATAAAACGCCCCCGGGGTCGAGTCGCGGCCCTCCGCTCGGGCCTCATATGCGGCCCAGCCGGAGGGCCGCCTCGGCCAGGGTGGCCTGGGTCTTGGCGAAGCAGAAGCGCAGGACGCGGTGGTCCTCGGCGTTATGGTAGAACACCGAGGGGGGGATGGCGGCCACGCCGTGCTCCCGCGTCAGGCGCCGGGCGAACTCTAAATCCGGTTCGTCGCTGATCGCGGCATACTCCAGCATCAGGAAAAACGTACCCCGGCAGGGCAGGGGCCGGAAACGGGAACCCGCGATGCGGCTCAGGAAAAAGTCCCGCAGCGACTGGTAGTGCGCCGCCAACCCACTGATCGGGCCGGGGTTCTGCATGAACTCGGCAAACGCGTGCTGAACCGGGGTGTTGACCGAAAAGACCAAGTACTGGTGTATCTTCTGCAGCTCGGCCGACAGCGGCCGGGGGGCGAGGCAGTAGCCGACCTTCCACCCGGTGGCG
Organism: Desulfobacteraceae bacterium; assembly: GCA_041310825.1. GTDB lineage: Bacteria > Desulfobacterota > Desulfobacteria > Desulfobacterales > SpSt-501 > SpSt-501. Next base: position 17,373 of record JBFYWX010000320.1, read on the forward strand.
TGGCAGGTCTTGGCAAACGAGCTCACCACGAAGCTGCGCTCGCGCAGCTCAGGGTGGCTGGAGAGGCTGCAGTGGGAGCGCCCGTCAAACACGATGTGCTCGTAGACCTCGTCGCTCAGCAGCAGGACCCGGGTGCCGTGCAGGATTTGCGCCAGTGTGTCGAGATCCCGGGGCTCGAGGACCGCCCCGCTCGGGTTATGCGGAAAATTCAGAATCGCCAGGCGGGTGCGGGGGGTGATGCTTTGCTGGAGAGCCTCCCAATCGATGCGGTAGGAGGGGTGGCGAAGGGGGACGAAGACCGGGCGGCCGCCGCTCAGGGTGACCATGGGCCGGTAGCAGTCGTAGGCCGGCTCGAGGATGATGACCTCCTCTTCGGGGTGGACCACCGCGGTGATGGCGGCAAACAGGGCTTCCGTGGCCCCGGCGGTGACGGTGATCTCGGTCGCGGGGTCGTAC
>JBFYWX010000324.1:0-9083 GCA_041310825.1 Desulfobacteraceae bacterium
ACGTGCGCAACCAGGCCAAGCTCGCCTACAACAGCGTGGCGGTCTGGCTGGAAGGCAAGGGGCCCCTGCCGGCGGCCGCGGCGGCGGTCCCGGGACTGGCCGAGAATCTCCGGCTCCAGGACCGGGTGGCCCAACAGCTGAGAGCCCTGCGGCATGAGCACGGCGCTCTAAATCTGCAGACGCTGGAATCCCGCCCCGTCTTTGCCGGGGGCGAGATCCAGGACCTGCAGGCGGATGAACCCAACCGGGCCAAGGAGATCATCGAAGACTTCATGATCGCAGCCAACGGCGTGACCGCGCGGTTCCTGCACGGGAAGAACATCGCCTCCCTGCGGCGCATGGTCCGCTCTCCCAAGCGCTGGGGCCGGATCGTCGAGATCGCGGCCCAATACAAGTTCAAGCTTGCGGCGCAGCCGGACTCGAAGGTGCTCGAAGAGTTCCTGGCCGCGCGGAAAACCGCCGACCCGCTCCGCTTCCCCGATCTGTCGCTTGCCGTGATCAAACTGCTCGGGCCGGGCGAGTATGTCGTAGAGGCCCCGGACGAGGCTTCCCCCGGCCATTTCGGCCTGGCTGTCAAGGATTACACGCATTCAACGGCCCCCAACCGGCGGTTTCCGGACCTGATCACCCAGCGCATCCTGAAAGCCGCGTTAGAGGGGTTGCCCTCACCCTACAGACGAATTGAGTTGACGGAACTGGCCCGCCACTGCACAGAGAAGGAAAATGATGCCAACAAGGTGGAACGGCTGGTTACCAAATCGGCGGCGGCCATGCTGCTTTCCTCGAGGGTCGGAGACCGGTTTGATGCCATTTGCACAGGCGCAGCCGACAAAGGAACCTGGGTCCGGATCTTTCAGCCACCCGTCGAAGGCCGGCTGCTCTACGGGGCTGAAGGCGTCGATGTGGGCCACCGGCTCAAGGTTCAGCTGGTCCGCACGGATGTGGATAGGGGGTATATCGACTTCAAGAAAATTAAATTCTGAGATGCTCGTGAACTATCTCAAGACTTGATTGACTACCACTCCCTTTCCGGCCCCGGTCACCAGACTCATTTTCCGGCGTCCGCCGAATTGTGGAAATGAACCCCCGCGTCACGCCGCCTGCGCCGCTCGTGCAACCCGCGCCCGACCGCCTCGTGATCCGCGAGGGGGGTAGGGTGCCTCTCCCTTTTCGGGCCCCCCTTCCTGGCGGCCGGGGTGTTTCTCGTATGGAAAGCAGCCCGAACCAGCGGCCGTGATGAAGGTCACGGGGGCCGGGGGGCCAGTTTTCGTTCAGTCCGCACCCGCACCCACCACCATCCCTTTGCGACGGCTCATCCCAGCACCTGCGCTTCCAGCGGGGCCAAGGTCACCGTGACGGTGCGAAGGCTCCCGCGACTGATCGTCGTCGAGGGCGCGGCGGGCTCGGGCCGGCTCGAGAAGAGCACCTCCCAGGGTCTCCCCGGTGGATTGAGGTTGGCGTCGACGACGACCTGGACCTGGACCGGCGCCGAGCTGCCGGCATTGGCGGCCACCAGGAGTTCGCGGTCGTTCAGGATCCGGGAGAAGGCCAGGACCCCGCCGGGGTAGGGCGAATCGCCGAAATCAATCCCGTTGCCGCTCGAGGCCCGGAAGTACTGGCGGCCGTAGCGCAGTGCCGGGTGGCGCTTGCGCAGCCGGCTCAGGCGCCGGATCAGCCGGTAAAGGGAATGGCCCGTGGAGAAGGCCCCGGGGACGCCCCAGAGGGCTTCGCGCGCATACTCGCGGCGGTCTCCGCGGCCGGCCAGGCCCTGCTCGGTACCGTAGTAGATGCAGGGAATCCCCTGCAGGGTCATCAGGCAGGTCAGGGCCAGCCGAGTCTGGTCCGGGAAGTCCGGGTGGTGGAAGCGCTCGTCCAGGTCGTGGTTGTCGAGAAAGGTGACATAGTGGCGGCCGGCGTCGCCGTGGGTGCTCACGATCTTTTTCAACACCTCGCGCCGGTGGTCGAAGTGCCGCGACAGGTCCGAGGGCGGCGCGAACCCCTTGCAGATCTCCACCAGCCGCTTGCGTACGGGGAAGTCGATCGCGGCATCCACGCCGATGAGTTCGTGGCCTTTGAGGGTGTTTCGGCCGACGAACTCCGCGATCTTGTCCTCATCGTGGTCCTGCCAGACCTCCCCGAAGGTCAGGAAGTTCTTCTTGCCGATCGACAGCGCATACTCGCGCACGGCGTTGGCGAAGACGCGGGCGAAATCCGGCTCCACGTACTGCAAGGTGTCGATGCGGAACCCGTCCACGTCGAACTTGGCGATCAGGTACTGGCAGGCCCGGATGAGGTGGTTGCGCACCGGGTGAAGGGTCGTACCGGGGACCTGGTACTCGGTTACCAGCTCCTTTAGCCGGTCGAAGTCCCCGCGGGTGGTGTCCCCGGAGGCGTCGTGCGTGCCGCGCCGGCGGAAGAAGTCGTTGCGCTGGAGCTCGGCGGGCCAGATCCCCGCCTGCCGCGGCACCTCGAAGGCCTGGATGTCGGTCCACTCCGAGCGGGCCCGGCCCGCCGGGTCGCGCCAGAAGGTCGTGTATTCGCGCGCGGCGTTCCAGGGGGCGGCAGCGCGCGCGCCCTCGTAGTCGAAAAGATCCCCGGTGTGGTTCAGCACGATGTCCAAAATCACATACACGCCGTGGGCGTGGGCGGCGTCGACCAGGTCGCGGAATTCGCGGTCGGCGATGGTCGGGTCGGCGGCCGCCCGCGTGGGGTCGGCGCAGAAGCGCGGCTCGATGCGCATGAAGTCCATCACCCCGTAGCCCCCCCAGTAATCCTGGAACCACGGCGGGTTCATGAGGACGGGCGAGAGCCACAGCGCGCCGGCGCCGAGCTCCCGCAGATAGGCGAGCTGCTCCTTGATGCCGGCGAAACTTCCGCCTTGATACCCGTTGGTGGGGTCCGCCGACCGCGGGGGGGCAACCGGGTGGGCGAAACGGTCCACCAGCAGAAAGTAGATCCATTGGTCGCGCCAATCGGCGGGGGATGGAAAGGGCGGGCGGCCGTCGCCGCCGGCGTTCAAGACCGCGTTCACGGTCGGGTCATACAGCGATGAGGCCATTGGTTTCCCTTTCGTGCTGACGGATTGCGGTTCGGCTTATTTGAGCAGGCGGCCCTGACCGGTCCTGACCGCGTCGGCCACGAGCTTTCCCATTACCTTCAGTTTACCCAGCCGCCCCTTCTTGTGGGCCATGATGATGTCATGCAGCTCCTCCCGTGTCCGGGGCGGCTTGATTTCATCCGGCTTTTTTACAAGAAAGAGGGCGTTCTCGGGGCAGGTGGTGACGCACAACCCGCAGCCGATGCAGCGGCTCACGTCGAGCGACACTTTCCCGCTCGCGGCGGACACGCTCGCCGCCCCGACCTGGCAGCGCTTGACACAGGTGCCGCAGCCGTTGCAGGCCTCCGCGTTCGCCGCCGCGTAGTAGTTCGACGCCCAGAAATCGACCGGCCGGGGCAGGCTTTTGTGCATCCCGAGCATGCCGCAGCAGCAGCCGCAGCAGGAGCAGATGAACTCGGCCTTTTGCGTGTTGGACGGCTGCAGGACCAGCCCTTGTTTCTGATTTTCAGCGAGGATCGACAGCGACTCATCGAGCGTGATTTCTCTTCCGATCCCCCGTCGCAGGACCGCCTGCGCCATGCCGCCGGTCGCAAAGCAGGTCTCCTGGCGGCGAGTCAGCCGGCAGGGTTGCCCTTTGATCTCCCGTTTCTTGCGGCAGATGCACTCGAAAACGGCGAACGGGGCCTCGGCCTGCCGCAGGAGCGCGGTTACCTCGTCGAATGTGCTCGCGTGATGCTGCGGCCGGATGCTTTTGGCGATCGGGATGGTGCGCATCTGGGGGAGCTCTGTGCTGAGAAAATCCAGACCGAAGCGCCGGTCGGCGGTATACTCATCGAAATCCTTGATGAATTCGGGCGTCAGCGTGTCGAGCTGGAATTCATACATCCCGACCACCAACGGCACGTTGCAATAAAGGTGCTTGCCGTCTGAGACCTTCAGCTCGATCCCGCCCTTGGCCTCGATCCGATCGAGGATCGCCGTCAGTTCCTCCGAGGAGGCCACCAGATGCCCGGCTCTTGCAAAGATGGTTTCAACCGGTTCGGGCCTGTAGGTCAGGCAGGCGGCCACCTCGGCCTCGACGGGCGCGAAGATGTGTTTCAAAATTCTCAGCTCGGCGCCCGACTTGGTCGCCGGAAACCCGATGGCCTGTCGGTCCAGGTGGCGCTGCAGGTCGATATAGACTTTTTCGTTCTCTTCCACGGTGGCCCTCGAATTCGCAGCAGAATTATGTGGGAGGAAGTCGAGTCCACCATCATCCCTCCGTGCCGTTTTGTCAAACCTCTCTCCACCAGAGGGTTAAGCCGGGAGGCGTTATCAGCGCTCCCATAACTGCCGGGACACTCCCCGAAAACTCCTCCTGACCGTCCTTTGCCAAAGGGATAAATCCCTCCCGGCCTCCCTTTTTCAAAGGGAGGGGAAACCTCTCTTTGACAAAGAGGGGCAAGGTGGGATTTTACGGACCATGTCGATTCAATTTCGAGGCGACGAATGACTTGCGCCGCAACCCATATTTCGAGTGAATTTTCCCTTCCTCTGCGGGAGGGGGATTCTGAGGCGGTGCGCTGTCCCTAAGCGCGGGGACGGCGTGCCTGGGAGTGGAGAAAGGCGAGAATTTCGTCCATCAGCCGGTTGACGGTACGGAATGACCCCGGCGGTGTCGCCAGCATCACCACTTCCGGCTGTACGTAGACGCCAGGGACCAGCTCCGGGCGGCAGTTGGCAACGAGGTCGCGCAGGGATGCGGGGGTGGTTTCGAGATGAAACTGCAGCCCGATTGCGGCCGTTCCGAACTGAAAGCCCTGGTGACGGCAGCCGGCGCTCTGCGCCAGGTGAATGGCTCCCTCGGGCAGATCGAAGGTCTCCCCGTGCCAGTGGAAGACCTGCGCCTCCTGAGGAAAGCGGAAAACCGGGTAGGGCGCCGCGATCGGAGGAGGAACCGCCTGTACCGGAAACCAGCCGATTTCGCGATGGCTGTTCGGGTACACGCGGGCGCCCAGCGCCGCGGCGATCAGCTGGGCCCCCAGGCACACCCCCAGGACCGCTTTCCCGGCCTGAACGGTCTCCCGGATCAGGGCTTTTTCCGCCGCAAGCCATGGGAACTCAAACTCGTCGTTGACGCTCATGGGGCCGCCCATGGCGATGAGAAAGTCTATTTCCCGCGGACGCGGCAGGACGGCCGATGCGAAAAAGCGGGTGCCGGTGATCGCGTAGCCGGCGGCGTTGAGCCAGGGCTCGATGCTGCCGAGGCCTTCGAAGGGAACATGCTGCAAATAGTGGGCACGCATCGGGGTAGACCTCCGTACGACACCTGCATAGCGCACTCCATGCGTTGAATCCAGGAAGTTTTTGAAGATCGCGCTCGGCCTCAATCCGGATCAGGATCCAATGGCGGCAAGGCGCCGGAGGGCGCGGATCGGCCCCGGGGCAAAAATTTTTTGCAGCCCGACTTGTCTTTGAATCAGGCATGAATACCTTCACCTGCATGCCTTCCTCGAATTTTGACCTCTTGTCGCCTCGAACCCATGAGGCTGATTATGAAGCGCGTCGCACTTTACAGCAGTTCCGATCGGACGCGGGCGGATGCCCACTGGGACAGGCTGCGCGTGCCGAACCGGGGGTTGCGAAACGATCAGAGGTCTGAACCCGCACCAGCCCCCGCTCCGGTCCGCCTCCCCCGCCTGCGCCGGTGGATTAAGCGGCGCGGACTCATCGCCTGGGCGGCCGGCGCTGCACTGCTGGCCATGCTCCTGGTGTGGGGGCCCGCGCGAATGGCGCCGACCTCCCAGCGGATATCCCAGAAGGACATCGACCGGGCGGTGCTGCACACGCTTGAGACTCAATCCCTTCCATCCCCGGCCGCTAAAGCCTACGAGGCCATCCTGCCCTCGGTCGTGAGCGTGCGCGGATTCGACACCGACCCGGACGGGGACGATGAAATCGAAAGAAGCGTCGGCACCGGGGTGGTGGTGGTCGACCGAGGGCTGATCCTCACCAACTTTCACGTGGTCGCCGGCGCCAAGCGGGTCAAGGTGGTCTTTGTCGACGGGCAGGAGTCCGAGGCCGCAGTGGTGGGGCTCAAACCCGAGAACGACTTGGCGGTGCTTCAGGCGCAGCGTGTCCCCGACGACCTGCCCCCCGCCAATCTGGTATCCACCCGCAGCCTCGCCCCGGGCGACCAGGTCCTTGCGGTGGGATTTCCGTTCGGCATCGGCCCGTCGGTGTCGGCCGGGGTGGTATCCGGACTGAACCGGGAGTATCGCACGCCCGAAGGCCAGCGCCTGCTCACCAATCTCATCCAGTTCGACGCGGCGGCCAATCCGGGCAACTCCGGCGGGCCGCTCGTGAACGCAAACGGGGAAGTGGTGGGGATCGTCACCGCCATTCTCAATCCGACGGAGCAGCGGGTGTTCATCGGTATCGGGTTCGCGGTGACCATGGAGCGCGCGGTGGCCGCCATCGGCCTGCCGCCGTTTTGAAGGCACCGGGAGGATTCGACATGGGCATCGAAGAGGGCGAACGCATGGACGCCCGCAGGTTGATGGAGCGCATCCTATATGAGATCAAGAAGATCATCGTCGGCCAGGACCGGTTTCTGGAGCGCGTGCTGGTCGCCATCCTGGCGCAGGGGCATCTCCTGGTGGAGGGGGTACCGGGTCTCGCCAAAACCCTGACGGTCAAGACCCTCGCCCGTACCATCCGGGGAGCGTTCCGGCGGATCCAGTTCACCCCGGACCTGGTGCCGGCGGACCTGGTGGGCACCCGCATCTACCATCAGAAGACCGGGGAGTTCACCACCGCTCTCGGGCCGGTCTTCACGAACCTGCTCCTGGCCGATGAAATCAACCGGGCTCCGGCCAAGGTGCAGAGCGCTCTGCTCGAAGTGATGCAGGAGTACCAGGTCACCATCGCCGGCGAAACCCACCGCGTGCCGCAGCCCTTTTTGGTGATGGCGACGCAGAACCCCATCGAGACCGAAGGGACCTATCCGCTGCCCGAAGCCCAGGTGGACCGGTTCATGATGAAGGTGCTCGTCGGCTACCCGAGCGAGGAGGAGGAGTTCGTCATCGTCAACCGGGTCACGGGGGCGGAAAACGACGTCGTCCCCGTCGCCACGACCGAAGCGTTGCGGGCGCTGCAGCGCGAGTGCCGGGACGCATTCGTGGATCCGGCGCTGATCCAATACGCGGTCAGGCTGGCGGTCGCCACGCGGGACCCCGCGCGCTGCGGCATGCCCGACCTGGCACCTTTCCTCTCCTACGGCGCGAGCCCCCGCGCTCCCATTCACCTGATCGAGGGCGCGCGGGCCCTGGCGTTCATGCGCGGCCGGAACTACGTCCTGCCGGAGGATCTCACCGACCTTGTGGCCGACGTCTTCCGCCACCGACTGGTGCTCTCCTACCGGGCCCTGGCCGAGGACATGACGGCCGATCAAATCATCCAGAAAGTCATGCAGCGAGTCCCGGCGCCCGAGAAGCCGCTGGAGGTCCATGAGCGAACCGGGGCGCGATCCTGAGAAACTCCTGCTGCGGCTGGAGTGGACCGTCATCCGCCGGCTGGAGGGTGTGCTCCACGGCGACTATAGAAGCCTGTTCCGCGGCTTCGGGATCGATCTCGCCGACCTGCGCGAGTACCACTATGGGGACGAGGTGCGCCACATCGACTGGAACCTGACGGCGCGGCTTCAGGCCCCTCACGTCCGGGTCTACAACGAGGATCGGGACGTGAGCGCCTGGTTCCTGATGGACTTGAGCCCATCGGTCGGCTTCGGCTCCGAGCGGGTGCGCAAGCGCACGGTCGCGATCGAGTTCGTGACCGTGCTGGCGCGGCTGCTCTCGCGGCACGGCAACCCCGTGGGGGCGCTCTTCTACGGCGACCGCGTCGACGCCCTGATCCCGGCCCGCGGGGGGCGGCGCCACGTGCTCGGCATCCTCAACCGGATGCTCTCCCGGCCGGAGCCCACCCGATCGGGGGCGACGAACCTTGCGGATCTACTGCTGGCCGGCCGGAGGGTCATTTCGCGGCGTTCACTGCTCTTCGTCGTCTCCGACTTCATCAGCGCACCGGGCTGGGAGGAGCCGCTCGCCCACCTGGCCCGGCGCCACGATACCGTGGCGGTGCGGCTCTACGACCCGCTGGAGATGGAGCTGCCGGACCTGGGGCTTCTGGTCGTCCAGGACGCCGAGACCGCTGAACAGGCCTGGGTCGACACCCACGATCTGGGCTTCCGCAACCGCTTCAAAGATGCGGCTGCGCGTCACGAAGCGAGGATCCGTTCGGGGTTGGGCGGGGCCGGAGTGGACGCCCTGGAGCTCTCCACGGCCGACGACCTCGTCGCCGCCATCGTACGGTTTGCGGAACTGCGCAAGCGCCGGCGGAATATTTCGGCGGGTGGGAGTCTGCCGTCCCACTTAGGAGGCAGCCATGCGCTTCATGTGGCCTGAGCTGTTGGGGCTTCTGGCGGTGGTGCCGGCCCTTTTGGCCGCCTACCTGTTCCTGCTGCGCCGCCGGAAAAAATTCGCCCTGCGCTATGCCAACTTGAGCCTCGTCAAGGAGGCCATCGCCAAGGGGCCGGGGTTGCGCCGCCACATTCCGCCCGCGCTCTTCCTGCTGGCGCTCATCGTGCTGATCCTGGCCGTGGCCCGGCCGTCGGCGGTCATGACCCTGCCGCAGCGCTATCAAACCATCATTCTCGCGATGGACATTTCCGGCAGCATGCGCGCTACCGACATCGAGCCCAGCCGGATGGCAGCCGCCCAGACGGCCGCCAAGAAATTCGTCTCCGACCAGCCGCGCGGGACGCGCATCGGGGTGGTCACCTTCGCCGGCACGGCGGCCGTGGCCCAGGCGCCGACCGAGAACCGCGAGGAGATTCTCGGTGCGATCGACCGATTCCAGCTGCAGCGCGCCACCGCCATCGGCAGCGGGATCCTCGTTTCACTCAAAGCCATTTTCCCGGATGCCGAGTTTGATCTGCGCGCCTCGAACCCCCGGCCCGACTCCCTGCGCAGCGCCCCCCTCGACCCGG
>JBFYWX010000325.1:0-6331 GCA_041310825.1 Desulfobacteraceae bacterium
TACCCCGCCGCGGCGGGGATTTATCAGCAATTAACTTGCCCTTTTACGGTTGCGGTCGTGAAAACAACCAAAAATATATCTACTTGAAATAAATACATAAAGCTCGAAGTTACTTGGAAGGTTGTGAGCACGTTCGAGAGGCCTGCAACGCCTCCCCCAGCCGTTAGACGGGGTTATGAAACCACTTATAGAAAGGAGGCACGCGCATGAGCACTGACACCACTCGAGGAGTGCGGCTGGGGATCAACGGGTTGGGGCGGATCGGAAAGCTGACGCTCTGGCATCATGTCGGGCGAAAATTTTTCGCCGAGCTCGTGGTCAACCTCGGCCGGCCGGTCGGCCGGTCGCTGGCCGATGTGGCCCATTACATCGAACGGGATTCGACCTACGGCCGCCTCCAGGGCTATCTCTACGGCCACCGGGCCCAGCCTGTTATCACCGACATCGACGAGGCGCGCGGCCGGATGCTGATCGACGGGGTGCCGGTCAGCATCCTGCGCGCGCAGCGCAACCCCGCCGACATCGGTTGGGGGGAGCTCGGGGTGCGGCTCGTGGTGGACACCACCGGGCGGTTTCTCGACCCCACAGCGCCGCCGGACGACCCCAAGGGGTCGCTGCGCGGCCATTTGGCCTGCGGCGCCGAAAAGGTGGTGATTTCGGCCCCCTTCAAAGTCAAGGACAAGACCGGCGCCATGCCGGCCGACGCGGTCACCACCGTCATGGGGGTGAACTCCCATGACTACGACCCGAAGCGTCACCGCGTGGTCTCCGCCGCCTCCTGCACCACCACCTGCCTCGCGCACATGATGCGGCCCCTGATCCTGGCCTTCGGCGCCCGGCGGATTCTCTCCGCCTCCATGGCGACCGTGCATGCGGCCACGAGTTCGCAGGAGGTGCTGGACCGTCTGCCCCAGGCCGCGAAGACCGACCTGCGCAAAAACCGCAGCATCATGAACAACATCATTCTGACCAGCACCGGGGCGGCCAATGCCCTGCGCCTGGTGATCCCCGAGATGGCGGAGATTCCCTTCATCGCCGAATCGGTACGGATCCCCGTCAGCACAGGGTCGCTGATCATCCTGGTCGTCAACCTGCAGGAGGAGGTGGCCGGCCCGCGCATCGACCGGGCGGCGATCAACGCGCTCTACCGCCGGGCGGCGGCCGACGGCCCGGAGGGCTACCTGTTGTTCACGGAGGAGCAGAACGTGTCGGCGGACATCATCGGCATGCCGCGCGCCGCCGCCATCATCGAAGGGCACGAGACCCACACCCGGACCGCCGAGGCGTTCGTGGATCTCGCCAAGGTGCCGGGGGTGGATGCGCGGGCGGTGGCTGCTTTCGAGAACCCGGTCCTGCGCATTCCCGTGACACAGGCGGTGATCTACGGCTGGTACGATAACGAAAAAGGGGGCTATGTTCACATGCTGGGAGACCGGACGGTGTCGATCGCAGGCCTCCTGGCATCCTGATACGGATGCCTCCCCGCTGAGGTCTGTGCCCGTAATCCGTGCGCTGAAAGTCTCCCGCGGCGCGCGCCCCTTCACCGGGGCGGAGGGACGGCAACCCCACCGGACGACCGGCCCCGCGCGCGTTAGGCGGCGAAGCCGTAGTGGTACTTTTCGTATTTGGTCTCGCCGCCCAGCACCTGGTCGATGCGGGCCTGAACCTCCTGCCGCTCCTTGCTCTTCAGCCAGGTGTCCCAGTCCTGGGCGGAATTCCAGGTGCTGATGACAAGGAACTCTTCCGGGTCGTCCATGCTGCGCAGCGTCTCCCCTGAGATGTACCCCTGCTGCGCCGTGGCGAGGATGCGCATCTGACGAAACAGCATGATGATCTCCCTCGCCTTGCCGACCGGAACTCGCCGTTTGATAAAGAGCTTCACCGCCATGAGGGCCTCCTTGCATGGGTGAGAATGTTGAAGGGGTGTGCGTTTTTCGGCGGCGGCGCCGGAGATCGACGGCCGTGGCCGGTATAAACGCCGCACGGGGCCTGTGGCCGATTCACCGGCGGTGGTACCTTAGGCCGGATGCGTGATCATACCATCAAATTTAGCAGGCTTGCCGGCCGGGGTCAAGGAAAGAGGTCCCGCGATGCCCCCAGCGTCCGCTGCTTAACGCCGTCGAAGCTGATGGTCAGACGGATGAAGTCCGCCGCAGAGAGCGTTTCCGCCCGTCGCGACGGGTCGATGCCTGCGGCCGCCAGGGCCTGCGCGACCGCCTCCGCTTCCAGGTCGAGACGCGATCCAATCAGCGCATTTTTGATGGTCTTGCGGCGCTGGCCGAAGGCCGCCGCGATCAAACCGAAGAGGTGCGCCTCGTCATGGGGCGGATGTTCCGGCGGCGGGCCGGTAAACGAGATTTCCAGGACCTCCGAGTCCACCTTCGGGGGGGGGAAGAAGTGGCTCGCGCTCACCTGAGCCAGGCGCCGCACCGCGGCACAGTAGCTCAGCAAGACCGTGATCCGCCCATAGTCCCGCCCGCCCGGGGTGCTGGTCAAGCGCTGCGCGAGCTCCCGCTGGAACATCAGCACGGCCCGGCCGATGTGGCGCCGGTTTTCGATCAGTTTGATCACGATTTGAGAGGATATGTTGTAGGGCAGGTTCCCGAACACGGAAAGCCGGCCGCCCTCGCGGCGGGCCAGCTCGGCCAGGTCGAGATCAAGGGCGTCCACCACGATGATCCGGACGTTCTCCACGGAGCAGCGTGCCAGCTCCTCCCGCAGCAGCGCGGTAAGGGCCGGGTCCCGCTCCACCGCGATGACGCTCCGCGCGACCCGCGCCAGAGGCACGGTCAGTGCCCCCAGCCCGGCCCCGATTTCAAGGACCGTCTCCTCCGCGCGGACCCCGGCGCGGGTAACGATCATCTCAGCCACCGCAGGCTGAGCGAGAAAATTCTGACCCAGCTGCTTTCGCGGGCGCAGCCCGTGTGCGGCGAGCACGGATCGAGGGGAGGCGCTCATGGGGGAACGCCATACCAGGAATCCGGCATCCGATCAATTCCCATCGGCCTAGCATTTCCAGCTGCGGCACACCTTGACTTTGAAATAGCAATTGATTAGCTTCGACAGTCGGTTTTCATTGTACTTGCGATGAAAGGAGCCAAGGCATGGTCAGGAAAAAAGGAAAAGCCGTCAGCTTCGACGCCATGGTCAAATTTTTTCTCCAGTCCTACGATATCCCCACCAAGCGGGATGTGGAAAAGATCCTCGCCCGCCTGGACCACCTGGAGGCACTGATCAGCACGGCCGCATCGGGCGCTCGCGGCCGTGACGCGCGCCGCAGCCGTGGGGCGGCGGCGGATGTCGTCTTGGACCTGATTCGGCGCTCCAAACAGGGGCTGAAGTTTGCCGACCTCCAAACCAAGACCGGGTTTGCCGAAAAAAAGGTCCGCAACATCATCTTCCGGCTGCACAAACTGGAAAAGATCAAGCGCCACAGCCGGGGCGTCTACATCGCCATCTGAGGTCGATCGCATGGCTCCTGCTCCGCTGACACCATCTGCAACCGCCGCTCCGTCCGCGCTGAACCCCGGCCGCCATGTCCACGGATACCGGGTGCTGCGGGCCGAGCCCCTGCCGGAAATGAACGCAACGGCCATCCTTCTCGATCATCCGGCCACCGGGGCCAAGCACCTGCACGTGAGCCGCCCCGATGCGGAGAACACCTTCGGTGTCGCCTTCCGTACCGTACCGCAGGACTCGACCGGTGTTGCCCATATCCTCGAGCACACGGTGCTCTGCGGGTCGGAGCGCTTTCCCGTGCGGGACCCCTTCTTCTCGATGCTCAAGCGCAGCCTGAGCACGTTCATGAACGCCTTCACCTCTTCCGACTGGACGATGTACCCGTTTTCCACCCAGAACCGGAAAGACTTCTACAACCTCATGGCCGTCTACCTGGATGCCGCCTTCTTCCCGCGGTTGGAGGAGCTGAGCTTCAAACAGGAGGGGCATCGGTTGGAGATCGCCGCCGATTCCGGAGGGGCCCCGAACCTGGTCTACAAGGGGGTGGTCTTCAACGAGATGAAGGGGGCGATGTCCTCCCCGGACCAGGTGATGGTGCGCTCGATCATGCGGGCGCTTTACCCGGACACGACCTATTCCCACAACTCCGGCGGTGACCCGGCCGCCATTCCCTCCTTAACGTACAGCCAACTGGTAGAGTTTCACCGCCGTCACTACCACCCGTCCAATGCGTATTTCTACACTTACGGCGACGTGCCGCTCGAAGATCACCTGGAGTTCATCGCGCGCACGGTTCTCTCCCGCTTCCCGGCGGCCGACCCGGCACCCGCCGTGCCGCTGCAGCCGCGTTGGAGGGCGCCGCGCCGGGACACGGCCGCGTACCCCTTTTCCCGGGACGAGGACCCGGCGCGCAAGCACCAGGTGTGCATCGCCTGGCTGACGCCGGATGTCCGCGACACGCGCGCCGTGCTCGCCATGGCGCTCCTGGATCAGATCCTGCTCGGCAACTCCGCCTCGCCGCTGCGCCAGGCGCTGATCGAGTCGGGTCTGGGCTCCGCCTTGAGCGATGGGACCGGCTACGATGCCGAGAACCGCGATACGCTCTTTTCCGCCGGGTTGAAGGACGTGGCGCTGGATTCCGCGGACCGGATCGAAGCCCTCATCTTCGAGGTCCTGAGCGGTTTGGCCCAAAAGGGCATCGCTCCCGCGTTGATCGAGTCCGCCATCCATCAGCTCGAGTTCCACCGCAAGGAGATCACCAACACCCCTTATCCTTACGGCATCAAGCTGCTGGTGGCATTGGCCGGGACCTGGATCCACGACGGCGACCCCTTGCGTGTGCTCAAGCTGGACGAGGACCTCGAGGCCATCCGGCGGGAGGTGGCGCAAGGGGCGTTCTTCGAGGGAAGGATCAAGCACCACCTGCTCGATAACCCCCACCGGGTGCGCCTGACCCTCGTCCCGGACCCGGCGCTCTCCGAAGAGCGAGAGGCACGCGAGCGGCGGGATCTCGAGGCGATCGCCCGGCGTCTGTCGCCTGCGGATCTGGACCGGCTGCGATCGGATGCCGAGGCCCTGCGCCGGCTCCAGGATGGTGCGGAGGATGTCGCCTGCCTGCCGACGCTCGAGCGCGGCGACATCCCGCCGGCGGTGGAGGTCATCACCGCCCGCGCCGTCGAGGCGGAAGGCCGCATCGCCGTCTATGATCAGGCGACCTCCGGCATCTTTTATGTCGCGGCGGCGGCCGGTGCCGGGGGCCTGCCGGAGGCGTTGAGCGACCTCGCGCCCTTTTTCTGCCACGCCTTTTCGCGAATCGGGACCTCGCTGCGGGATTACGCCGACATGGCCCGCCGCATCGACGCGGCGACCGGCGGCATCGGCCTTGGTGTGAGCCCGCGCACCGGGTTCGACGGCGACGGCAGCTGTATCCCCTTCGTCTCCCTGAACGCGAAGTGCCTGAACCGCAACCTGTCCCCGACGGCCGACATCCTGGCCGAGTTGCTGGGGCAGTACGACTTTTCCGACCTCATACGGTTGAAGAGCCTGCTGCTCGAGTACCGGGCGGGTCTGGAGTCCATGGTGGTCCACAACGGACATCGCCTGGCCATGTCGCTCGCGGCGCGTCATTTTTCGACCACCCGCCGGCTGAGTGAGCGCTGGAGCGGGGTCCATCACCTGCGCTACGTGAAGCAGCTGGCGGACGGGCTTGCGAAAGAAGGCCTCGAGGCTTTGGCGGTGCGGCTGGGGGAGATCGGCCGTCACCTCTGGCGGAAGCCCAACCTCCGCGTGGCCCTGATCGGGGAGGCCGAGACCCTCGCCGATGCCCGCGCGCGGGTGGGGGGGATTGCGGACGGGCTCGCCCCCGCGGGGGATGGCGTCGGGTTTTCCTACCGGGGCATGTCTGCGGCCAGCGCACGGATCCGGGAAGGGTGGACCACGGCCACGGCTGTCAATTTTGTCGCGGCGGCCTTCCCGGCGGTGCGCCTGGCGCACGCGGATGCGCCCGCGCTGGCGGTGATCGCCAAGATGCTGCGCTCGCTCTACCTGCACCGGGAAATCCGCGAAAAGGGCGGGGCCTACGGCGGGTTTGCCGTGTACAACCCCGAGGACGGGGTCTTCAGCTTCGCCTCCTACCGCGACCCGCAGTTGGCGGCGACGCTTGAGGTGTTCGCGCGCTCCGGGGAGTTCATCCGCGCGGGCAGTTTCGAGGAGACCGACGTCAAGGAGGCCATCCTCCAGGTCTGCGCGGAAATCGACAAGCCCGATCCCCCCGGGCCGGCGGCGCGCAAGGCTTTCTACCGGCGGATCGTCAACCTGTCGGACGAGTTGCGCCTGCGCTTCAAAGAGCGCCTGATCGGCTTGACCCGCGCCG
>JBFYWX010000358.1:0-3921 GCA_041310825.1 Desulfobacteraceae bacterium
CGAGCGGCGCCAAACTGCGCACAAGCATGCGCCATTATCCGGACCTGGTCGAAAAGAACCTGCGCTATCTCAACACCACCTCCCGCGTGATCCGGGAGAACGTCAAGCGCAGCCTGAACGAGCGAATGAAGAACCGCGGGCGAGGTGACAAAGCCCTTTGAAAGTTCAACCCTCCCGGATCACACCGGCCTGCTGTTCACCGCATGCCCGGCCGACCTTGAACCGCATCGCCCTGCGTGCTATGGTGAAACGATTCCATCGGGAAGGGGATGCGGGGCGTGACCGCCGGTGCTCTAATAGCCTGCCATGATTGTGATCTCCTGCAGCGACTCCCCTCGGTGCCCGAGGGGTCGGCGGCCCACTGCCGGCGCTGCGGGAATCTGCTGATCGACAACAAGCCCAAGAGCCTCCAGCGCCCCCTGGCGCTGCTTTTCGCGGGGGCGATTCTTTTCGTCTTGTTCAACTCCTTCCCCTTTCTGACGTTCAAGAAGGGGGGCCTGGAGCACCAGACCCATGTCGTCACGGGGATCCGCCAGCTCGCCGACCAGGGGATGGAGCCTCTGGCCGCACTCGTAGCCATCAACCTGATCATCGTCCCCGGGTTGCATCTTTTGGCCTCCTTGTACGTGCTGGTGCCGGTCAGCCTGAACCGCAACGTCCCCGGCATGTTCCACGTGTTCCGCTACCTGAGGCTGCTCCAACCCTGGCACATGGTGGAGATCTTCATGCTGGGGGTGCTGGTGAGCATGGTCAAGCTGGCCAAGATGGCGACGATCGTGCCGGGGGTGGCCGTCTACTCGCTGACCGTCTTCATTTTCGTCATGGCGGCGGCCGCGGCCGCGATCGATCCCCACGAGGTATGGGAACGCTGGGAGAGCCCGCGGTGAAGACGGATGCCCTGACGGCGCGCAAGGCCGGCCTGATCGGCTGCTCGGTGTGCCACCTCCTGTCGCCGGCGCCGGCACCGGGCGCCGCAGCCAGAGTCGCCCAATGCCCCCGCTGCGGGGCCGCCCTGCACAGCCGCAAACCCGACAGCATCGCGCGTACCTGGGCGCTGGTGATCGCCGCCTGCATCTTCTACATTCCCGCCAATATCCTGCCGATGACTACGGTCACCTCGCTCGGCATGGTCCAGTCGGACACCATCATGAGCGGGGTCATCTACTTCGTCCAGTCCGGCTCCTGGCCGATCGCGCTCGTCATTTTCATCGCCAGCATCTTCGTGCCCCTGTTGAAATTATTCATTCTCATGTACCTGTTGATATCCGTCCAGCACCGGTCCCACTTCCGTCCCAAAGACCGCACCCGTCTTTACCTCATCACCGAGGCGGTCGGCCGCTGGTCCATGCTGGACATCTTCGTGGTCACGATCCTGGTGGCGCTGGTGAACCTCGGGGCCCTGGCCACCATCCAGGCCGGGCCGGCCGCCCTGCACTTCGCCGCGGTGGTGGTGATCACCATGCTGGCCGCCATGAGCTTCGACCCTCGCCTGATCTGGGATGCAAAGGAGGAGAGGCATTCGCATGAGTGACCACCCGTTGTCGGACTCTGACTTCCCGCAAGCCCCCCTGGCGTCCGTCACGACCCGCCGGCGCCGATTTTCACTGGTGTGGGTGGTACCGGTGGTGGCGGCCTTGATCGGCGGGTGGCTGGTCATCAAGGCTCTGACGGAAAAAGGACCGCAAATCACCATCACTTTCAGGTCCGCCGAGGGGCTCGAGGCCGGAAAAACCAGGATAAAATTCAAAGATGTGGATATCGGGCTGGTCGACGGAGTCCGGATCGGCGACGATGCTTCCCATGTTGTCGTAAGCGCTCAGATGGTCAAGGAGGCCGAGCGCTTCATTTCCGAGAGCACCCGGTTTTGGGTGGTGCGGGCCCGGGTGTCGGCCAGTGCCATCTACGGCCTGGGCACCGTCTTTTCAGGGGCCTACATCGATCTCGACCCCGGCAAGCCGGGCCAGCCGGCCCATGAATTCACCGGCCTCGAGGAGCCGCCCATCGTCACCACGGGTCAGCCGGGGCGGCACTTCATTCTCGAGTCGGAGCGGCGCGAATCGCTTGAAATCGGCGCCCCGGTTTACTACCGGCAGTTGCGGGTGGGGGAAGTCGTCGCCTACAACCTGAGCGAGGATGGCTCGAAAATCGTGGCCAAGATTTTCGTTCATGCCCCGTACCATGAATTCGTCCGCCAGAACACGCGGTTTTGGAACGCCAGCGGAGTGAGCATGCGGCTGGATGCCTCGGGGATTCAGGTCTACACGGAATCGTTGGTCTCCATCATGGTCGGGGGCATCGCCTTCGACTCCATCCCAAGCAGCTCCGATTTGGATGCAAACGCCCCGGAGGGTGCAATTTTTAAGCTCTACCACAATCGCCCCGCCGCGCAGGAGAAAATCTACAGCATCAAGAACCATTATGTGCTCCTCTTCGAAGAATCGGTCAGGGGCCTGTCTCTGGGGGCACCCGTCGAATTCCGGGGAATCCAGATTGGACAAGTAATCGATATCAAGACGGAATTCGACC
This sequence comes from Desulfobacteraceae bacterium, assembly GCA_041310825.1. GTDB lineage: Bacteria > Desulfobacterota > Desulfobacteria > Desulfobacterales > SpSt-501 > SpSt-501. Next base: position 2,527 of record JBFYWX010000358.1, read on the forward strand.
TAAAAAGGAACAAAGTCAAAATTCCGGTGATCATCGCCACGGAACCGGAGCGCATTTCATTAATCGGCGAGCTTCCGAAAGGGCTGGCGGGGAGCTCCTTGGTGGACTTTCTCGTTGAAAGGGGGTTCCGCGCCCAGCTGCGCACGGGGAACCTCCTCACCGGCCAGTTGTACGTCGCTTTGGATTTATTCCCCGATGCCAAGCCTGCCAAGCTGGTGGCAGGCGGAAGATACGGACTCCCGGAATTCCCGACGACTCCGACCCAGCTCGAGGAGATCGGCTCGAAGGTCACCCAACTGGTCGCCAAAATCGACAAGATCCCGATCGACCAGATCGGCACCAACCTCAGCGCCGCCCTTGAGGGCGCACGGCGCATCACCAACTCGCCCGAGATCCTTGAAACGGTGAAGTCTATGAACGCCGCTGTCAAAGAGCTGCAAGGGCTGACGGCGGAGCTGCGCACGCGCACGACACCCGAGGTGAATGCCACGCTGCAGCAGGCGCAGCGCTCGCTCTCCGCCGCTGAGAGCTCGCTTGCGGCGGACTCGCCCCAGCAGTATCGGTTGAAAGCCGCCCTTGAGGAAATCACCGGCGCCGCACGCGCCCTGCGGGTGCTGGCGGAGCAACTCGAAGCGCACCCGGAATCGATTTTGAGGGGGAAAGGATCTGGACAATGAACGCGATCCGATCTGCGGCCACACTCGCCGCCCGTATCGGCCTGGTAGGAGTCCTGCTTGCCGGCTGCGCGACGACCCCGCCCGCCCAGTTTTATACCCTGGCCCCGCTGCAGGCGCCCGAGGCGAAGAGTGTTTCGGCCCCGCGGTTCACCGTGGCCGTCGGGCCGGTGATCATTCCGGAGCTGCTCCAGCGGCCCCAGATCGTCACCCGCAACCGGGACGACCAGGTCAACTTTGCCGCCTTTCACCGCTGGGCGGGAACCCTGGCCGACGAAACCAAACGGGTGCTGGCAGTCAACCTGGGCACCCTGCTCTACGAGGCGCGCACGGTCGTCACCACGGACGACCTCGCGATCGACCCGGACCGCCGGGTGGTCGTGAACATCAACCGCTTCGACGGTGTGCCGGGCGGAGCGGTGTGGCTGAACGCGGTCTGGACGCTCACGAGCCGTAAGGGGGAAAACACCCTAGCGGTACACCTGTCCGTGATCGAAGAGAAGGTGGCAGGGGAGGCGGTCGCCGATCTCGTGAGCGCCCACAGCCGGGCGGTCGGCCGCTTGAGCCGGGAGATTGCCGCCGGGCTCGCCCGCACGCTCCCGGCGCCCTGACCCGCAGGGGGCCCTCCTTGCTAACGGCGCCCCCTACGCGGGGGGCGGTTGCGACTTTTTGTCGGCCAGCAGAATTTGCGGGGGCTCCTGCGGCGGATCATCGGGTGCGG
>JBFYWX010000372.1:0-4170 GCA_041310825.1 Desulfobacteraceae bacterium
TCCCCTCCGGATCATCATCGATCAGGATGACCTCAAAGGACGCGGCATCCCCACAAGCGCAGAGGGCGGCCAGGCAATGATGGGTAAAGGAAAATTTCCCGCAGGTCGGGATGATGACGGAGGCCTGCGGGGCATCTCCTGGTGACGGCAGGGCGAGGGGCGGGAAAGGCTCGAGCAGCCGGATCAGTCGCGGCGGCTGAGGGCGGAAGGCCACCACTCGCAGGCGCCGGCGGATCTTTTTCACCAGCACCCCGGGCCCTTCGGTGCGCAAGACATGAAGGGCACGACTGGCCAGTCGGGGGATGGGGTTGGTCATAGAGTCGAGGCGTCGGGCTTCATCGCATCAACACCCTACTATGCACCATAGGGGCCGGTTGGGATATATACCCATCACAAATCAATTTTCGGAATTTCCCGGGTCGGGTGGCGTCTGGCGGGGGACGCCGAGAAACATCCATGTAGGATTGACGACCGCATCCCCGCGGTCTACACCTTACCAGACGCCACCCGACTCCCCCCGTCGAGCCCGAACGAAGTGTGTTGGGTATTAAGGTCAGGGACAGCGAGTGCGTTCCCGCCACCCATCAGGTATGTCGCGCCCGGAAAGCGGATCGACGCCAAGGGGGCCGTCAGGCCCCCTTGGCGCCTTCCGGGGGAGCGGCTATTGCATGCCGAGGAAGGCCCGGGCCAGGAAGGTCGCCATCTGCTCCCGGTTCACGTCGGCAGAGGGGCGGTATTCGCCACCGGGAAAGCCTTGGGTGATCCCCAACTCGACAAGGCGCTTAATGTGCCCGCAGGATCAACTATGCGGCATATGCCGCACGCGGCATAACCTCGGCGAACAGGCGGTGCGCATGCCCAAGGTTAAACAGAAAGTCTCCGGTGGCTTCCGCACCCCGGGTGGCCTCGACACCTTCTGCACCATCCGCTCCTATCTCGCGACCCTCCACAAACAGGGCACGAATCTCTTCCTTGCCCTCACCCTGACCTTCCAAGGTTCACCACCTCAGCCCCGCTTCACCTAAGCGGGGTCAGGGGGCTGGGCGGAAGTACCTGAGTAGTTACAGTCGGGCTAATAGACGAGCGCATTCCCGGTATCGCGACGGATCCGCTCGGGCCAGGATCCGCCGCATTGCACCGCGTCCCACCCCCGGCCTGCCAAAAGCACCGAGATCAGGTCCAGATAGCATGCGTAGCTGTTCTCCTTGTCGAAGGCCGCCACAACCTCCGGCGGAAGGCACGGACGAATTCGATCCCTGTAGGTCCGGCGCATCGCCTGGGCCAGTCGTTCAACGAGCGCCGGGCTTGATGTCATCTCCCAGATCCCACCGTGGAAGTCCACGATGTCGAAGGCCGGCGGGACCACCTCGATCCCGTTCATCCCTTTGAAGTGGCGTGCGAACCCGATCTCGGTGGTGACCACCGAAAGATCGTTGCAGACAGCCTCCAGAAGGGTCAGTTGACCGCCTTCGAAATAGGCAGTGCTTACGAAGGCGTCCGCCATGGCGTAATAGGGCTGCGCGTTATCCGCCGCCCCCGCATAAATGACTCGCCCCGCGAGCCCGTGGGCGGCTACGAAGGTCTGGATCTCCTCCAGCAGGGCCGACTCGTAGGAGGGACCGAGTACGACCAGGCGCGCCTGCACCATGTCCGCCGCCGCCGACTCAAAGGCCCGCACCGCCGCCAGATGGTTCTTCTGGTGGTTGATGGACCCCACGCTCAGGAACACGTAGTCGCCAGGGGCGATCCCCAGCTCGGCTCGCTTGGCCACGCGGGCCTCAAGGGTATCAGGCTCGGAGTAATGGCTGGTGTCAATGCCATTGGGGATCGTCAGACACTTGGCCGGGTCCAGGCCCAGGCGCTCGACGCTGTAGCGGCGCGCATAGTCTGAGACAGCGACGAATCCGGTCGTGTGGCGGGCCGAGGACAGCAGGTCCTTTCGCTGGGCAGCGGACAGCCACATGTAGGCGTTGTGTATGACCTGGACGAAGGGTATCCCGGCCTCGGCGCAGGCAGCGGCCCCGTAGGTTGAGTAATGAGTGAGGGCGAGCCTGGGCTTGATGTGTCCGAGCAGGGCCCCATAGGCCTCTGGGGACTTGCTTAGGGTTGCGACTGGGGTGCCCTGCTGCCTGGCGCGATCCACCGCGGGTCCGCACCGGCCAAGGACCGCCAGGACCATCCGATGACCGGCTGCCTGAAGGGTCCGATTGAGGTCCAGCACCACATTCTCCAGCCCGCCTGCCTCGAAGTTGTCCACCTGCATCAGGATGTCGCAGCCTTCCGGGAGTTGGGACAGGTCGGGCAGCCTGAGCTCGACCTCGGGAACAGGCTCCCGCGCGGCGGTCACCCCAAGTCGCACCGCAATCCGGCGCGCCAGGTTGCCTCGCCGAGTGCCCACCGGCAGCCAGCGCGCCAGTAGGTCCCGGACCTGGTGCTTGAGACCCGGGCCCTGGCGGTAGGCGAACTGGTCATGGATGGCCCTGGCGCCCCCATCGCGGACCTCACGCAAGCGCTCGAAGACCGCCAGGTTGGCCTGAGCCATGGCGTCCCGTGCCTTCTCATCCGGCAACCGCCCCCCCACGAAATCCGCCAGTCGCACGAATTGCATCCCGAGCGCATTGAAGTCCCCGACGCTCTCGCAGTCGAGGATGGGAACCACCCCCTTGGCCATGTACTCCACGGCCTTGGTGGGACAGGCAACGTGGTTCACCACTACGTCCTCCCGCAGCAGGAAGCCGTAGTGACATTCGGTGTAAAGGGCCATCACCTCGGCATGGGTCTTGCGCTCGACGATCACCTCATCGCGCAGGTCCGGGGCCAGCATCTCCCGGACCAGATGCGGCTCCGGGCAATAAAAGCGGTGGCTACAGAAGGGGCGGGTCCGGGCGATGGCGTCGATCATCTTGGGGACCTGCTGCCAGCGGTGCAGGCCTCCCGCGTAGACCACGGTCGGGCGGCCACCGTCGTATGGCCTGGGCTCCGCGTTTCCGACCACAGACGGAAACATGGGGAACACCGCGACCTGGGCCTTGAGTTCGTCCCGGTACTTCTGTCGGAGATAAGCGAGCATCGCCTCCGAGACCACGATCGCCAGGTTGGCGTGACGCACCGCCAGGCGCTCTTCCCGGTCGTAGAGGGAGGCGCTATAGAAGTCGTTGTGGAAGCGAAACTCCTCCGGCACCACGCCATGGACATCGATGGCCCGGCGCAACCACGGCAGGAGCAGGAGCTGGCCGAAGCGCTGGTCGTGCATCCGCAACACACTGTGGAAATAGATGCGACGGCACCGCAGCGCCGCAAGCACCGCCAGGATGCGCACCATAAGCCGCCGCCACCGTCCCCCCAGAACCCGCAGGACCAGGATCCGCTCGGCCGGGCGGTCGAACCAGCGATCACGCCCCGGCAGCTCGGTGCTCTCTACATAGACCCGCCAGTAGTCTGTAAAGAGACCGTCGATAATCTGAATCCGTTGAAAATAGCCGTCGCTCTGCCGCTCCGGATAGGGATAGCCCCCGAAGAAGACGATGCCTTTGAATCCCCGTAGGAAACGCGCCCCTTTGGCCAGCATCCACCGCAGCTTGCGCGCCAGGGTGGGCACGTCGCCCTCGGTCGGCGCCACGGCAGGCGCTTCCTCCCCTCTGGCGAACAGCAGCGCATGGAGCTCCAGGTTGGCGACGGCCATGTCGCGCACCGTTCGGATCGTCTCGGCCAGGTCCCGCTGGAAGGCGTCGAGCTCCGCGGGAGCCGCCGGGGGTCGAGCGAGCAGCGCGTCTACCCGACCGACCAGGTTCACGAAGCGGGCTGCGGGATCGGGGCCAGCCTTCACCCTGGCGATCCGTTCCGCCAGCCGGTCGGGGAGCTCTGCCTCGGCGCTGGTGCCGTGAGCCGAGAGTCCCTCGAACTCGGAGCAAAAAAGGGCCAGGAGAGGGCTCAGGCTGTCGCGGTAGTGACGATTTAGCCGCCGCAAATAGGCCGCATCGCCGCCAGAGCGCAATGCCCATGAGAAGTCGTTCTCGTAGGAAACCAGGGGCTTTTCTGGGTGGCGGTCCAGGGTGATCCCGTGCTTCTCCTCCAGATAGCGGATGTTGCGCTGCGCCCGCTCGGAGAAATACTCGTGTTGGAGCTGGCCGAAGGAGGCCGAGCCCCAGTGGTGGATGAAGCAGTCCCGCG
>JBFYWX010000389.1:0-3689 GCA_041310825.1 Desulfobacteraceae bacterium
CGGGCGGGTAATACAGGCCCGGCGCTCCGTAATAACCGGCGCCCCGCCAGCATCGGTCGCCGCGTGCACCTCCGCGAAAACCGCGTTGCAGACCCCGGCCGCCCATCGCCCATCCGGGCCCACGACCCGTCCCACGGGCGTAGGGGACAGCACCTGCGGCCGTCGGCGTACAATTTCCAAAGCCGCCGCCGGTTCTTGGTCCGGCCCCGAAGGGCCCTGTTCCATTGAATCCTGGCATTTTAGTCACCTCCCTGTGGTTTAGAAGTTGCATCGCCCTTGGAAGCGGTGCAACGTTTTCATGTTCCATGGGATTATCCTGGCCACGTCGGACCGCCACCCCAGCGGCGGCGCCGCCGGCCGCGGCCGCCCATGTCGGCCGCCTCCGCCATTTCGTAGTTCCCGCCTTCGATGCGGATGGCCCAACCGTTGGCGAGCGCCCGGGCCACGGTGCCGCGTGCTTCCGCCAGCAGCCGGGAGAATGTCGGCCGCGAGATGCCCATCGAGGCGGCCGCCGCCTCATGGTCCAGCGCCTCGGCATCCGCCAGGCGGATCGCCTCCAGGCCGTCCAGGGTCAGGGTGACGCCCCGCAGGCTGCCCAAGGGGACTCCCAGCGGCTTGTAAAACCCAACCGGCGGCCGGTGGCAGATGCGGCGGTTCATTCTGGGCCTGGGCATGACGCCTCCTGGTTATGCACATTTGTTCATAATATAGATGACGCCTGACTTCGTGTCAAGTATAATTTTGAACATTATTTCATAACATCGCGTCTGCGAAGCCTGTTTCGCTTTCGTGCAGATTGTGCTATGTCATCAGCAATCGTCAGCTGTGATGCTCGTGCGCGGGTCCATCGGCCCGGCCGCATTGGGATGAAGCGCCGCCTGCCAGGGAGAACGCACCGTGCCCCAGGCCTGGAACATCCTGCTCATAGACGATGAGGAGGACATCCGCGAGGTGATGGCTGTCACCCTGGCGGATGCTGGCCACAGCGTCCGCACGGCCGCCGACGGCGCAGCGGGCATCCGGCTGTGTGCCGAAGATCCGCCCCAGATTGTCATCACCGACATCCGCATGCCCGGCATGGACGGGCTGCAGGTCCTGGAGCACCTCAAGACCCACCACTCCGAGATCGAAGTGATCGTGGCGACCGCGTTCGGTGAGATGGAGCTCGCCATCCGCGCCCTGCAGCTGGACGCTTCCGATTTCATCACCAAGCCGATCAGCAGCGATAACCTTTTCCTGGCGCTTCAGCGCGCCGGGGAGCGGCTGACCTCCCGCCGCCGCCTGAAAGACTACACCCGGCTGCTGGAAAAAGAGAAGGCCGAGACCAACCAGCAGCTCCTCAAGACCATCGCCTTCCAGCGCAACCTGATCGAAAGCTCGATGGACGGAATTCTCGGCTGCGACGAAGAGGGGCGGGTGCTGATCTATAACGGCAGCATGGAGCGGCTCGCGGGCTACGGCCGCGAGGAGGTGCTCGCCGGGATGCGCTTCGACCAGTTCCTCGCGACGGCGGAAGCGGCGCGTTTCAACTCGGAGCTGATAGGGCAGGGGTACGGCGGGCCGGGCCGGCTCTACCTCTACGAAACGCTTTTAAAGGTCAAGGACGGCCGGAATATCCCGGTCCAAGTGTCGGCGGTCTGCCTCATGGACGAGGGCCGGCCGAGCGGCCGGGTGGGTTTTTTCCGGGACCTGCGGGAAATGCGCAAGCTGGAGCGCGACATCGCGGACCAGGCGCGCATCCTGCACCAGGACAAGATGATGTCTCTCGGGCGCCTGGCGGCCAGCGTGGTGCATGAGATCAACAACCCCCTCTCGGGGATTTTGAACTACATCCGGCTCATGGCCAAGATGCTCCGCCAGGGGCCGCTCGGCGGCGATCGTCAGCAGAAGTTCGAGCGCTACGTGGGCATCATCGAGTCCGAGACCGACCGCTGCTCCCGGATCGTCTCCGGACTGCTGAGCTTTTCGCGCCGCTCCCCGTCCGCTTTCGGGCCGGTGGCGGTGGCGGAGCTGATCGAGCGCTGCATCCTGCTGAGCCGGCACAAACTGGAGCTGAGTCGGATCCGCCTCGCCTCCCAGCTCCAGCCGGGACTGCCCGCGCTCACCGGGGATTTCAACCAGCTCCAGCAGTGCCTCATCAATTTGATCTTCAACGCCATCGACGCCATGCCGAACGGCGGCACGCTGACACTGGGCGCGCATCTGGACGCGCCGGCGCGGGCGGTGGTCATCACCGTCAGGGACACAGGCCCGGGGATCCCCCCGGAGCTTCTGCCCAGTATCTTCGAGCCGTTTTTCACCACCAAGAGCGACGGCCACGGCCTGGGGCTGGGCCTCTCCACGGTGTACGGCATCGTGGAGCGGCACCGCGGTACGATCGCAGCGCAGAACCACCCGGACGGCGGGGCCGTGTTCGCCATCTCGCTCCCATTTTCCGAGGACTGAACACCCAACGCCGGCGGAGCTGCCATGGTATTCTCAGGTGTAAGCGTCGCGTGCGACCAGTGGCTGGGCGTGCTCGATGAGCTCAACGTCGGCGCCTTTATCGTGGGGATCGACCGGCGCATCGTGGCGCTCAATTTGAGCGCCCAGGCCATGATCGGGGTCCGCGAACGGGAAGCGATCGGCCGGGACTGCCGCGAGGTGTTCATGGGGGTCCCCTGCCTCGCTCACTGTCCCTTCCGGGCATCCGGGCCGCGCAAGGGACCGGAGCCGGTGATCCCGATCGAGGGGGAGAACGGCGAAAGTCATCTGGTCACCCGCCTCTCGGCCCCCGTTTACGATTCCCGGCGGCGCGTGGTCGGCTGCCTCACCATCCTGCAGGACCACGCCCCGATTGCCGACCTCGTCAACCGCATCCACTACGAGGAGCGCAGCCTCAAGCTCATCCTGGACAATCTCGACATCGGGGTTTTTACGGTGGACCGCGGTGGGGTCGTCACCTTTTTCAACACCGCCGCCGAAAAGATTTCCGGTTACAGCCGCCGGAACATACTCGGCCGCTCCGGCGCCGTCATCTTCGACGGGGAAACCTCCCCCGATTGGGGCATGCTCAAAGAGACCATCGCCGCCAACGTGCCCCGCAGCAGCATGAAGAGCCGAATGATCACCCCGCAGAGGGTGCCGGTCCCCATCCGGGCGAGCTTTTTCCCGCTGCACAACGAGAAGGGGATCGTCGTCGGCGGGTTGGCCACGTTTTCCGATCTCACCCTGGTCCACCAGCTCGACCAGGCGATCCAGAACCGCTATACGTTTCATGACATGGTGGGCAAATCCGCACAGATGCAGCGCGTCTTCGAAAATGTGCAGGTGGTGGCCAAAACTGACGCCACGGTGCTGATCGAGGGCCCCACCGGGACCGGCAAGGATTTCCTGGCCAAGGTCATCCACTCGGCCAGCCGTCGCAGCGCGCAACCGCTGGTCAAGGTGAACTGTGCGGCTATACCGGAGAGCCTGCTTGAGTCGGAGATGTTCGGCTACATGCGGGGAGCCTTCACCGGCGCTCAGAAGGACAAACCGGGGCGGTTCCAGGCGGCGGACGGCGGGACGATTTTCCTGGACGAGATTGGGGATTTGCCCCTCGCCCTCCAGGCCAAACTGCTGCGGGTGATCGAAGAAAAGATATTTTTCCCGCTGGGGGCCACCCACATCACCCAGGTGGATGTGCGCATCATCTCCGCCTCCAACCA
>JBFYWX010000396.1:0-4477 GCA_041310825.1 Desulfobacteraceae bacterium
GACGATGACCGCGTGATCCTCACCTTCGCCGGGCGGCTGCTCACCCGGGAGGGGCATGCGGTGCAGACCGCAGGGGACGGGTTCGAGGCCCTGAGCCTGCTGGCGGACTTCACCCCGGACATCATCTTCTTCGATCTCATCATGCCCAAGATCGACGGGGACAAGCTGATCCGGATCATCCGCGGCATGCCCCGGCTCCAAGGCTGCTTCCTGGTGATCGTCTCGGCCGTGGTCGCCGAGAGCGACTTCGATTTCCAAACCACGGGGGCGGATTACTACATCGCCAAGGGGCCCTTCAGCGCTATGGCCGAGAATCTTCTCGCCGCCGTGCGCGCCGTCGACGACCCTCAGCGCCGGGAGGCCCCCACCCCCGTGATGGGACTCGACCACGTCTACTCCCACCAGCTCACGCGCGAGCTGCTCTCCCGCAACCGCCACCTGGAGACCATCCTCGAGAGCATGGCGGAGGGCATTCTCGAAGTCTACCAGGGGCGCATCGTGTACGCCAATTCGCCGGCCGCGGCCATGCTCGGCGTCGCCGCGGAAAAGTTCCTGACCGCCCGCCCGGCAGATCTCTTCTGCGGCCGGGTGCGGGAGCGCATGGAAACGCTCCTGGCGCAGGCGGCCGGCCCCCTGGCGAGCATCGGAGAAAACGACCCGCTGGAGGTGAACGAACGGCTGCTGGTGGTGACGAAGCTTCCGGTCAAGGGCGACGAGACGACGGTGATGCTCATGATCACCGATATCACCGAGCGCCGGCGCCTCGAGCTCCAGCTCCAGCACGTGCAGAAAATGGAAGCCATCGGCACGATCGCCGCCGGGGTGGCGCACAACTTCCGCAACACCCTCACCGAGATCCTGGTCAACAGCCAGCTCATCCAGTTCAATTTCAAAGAACAGCCCCAGCTCCAGGAGATCACCGGACGCATCCACTCCTCGGTCAAGCGCGGCGCGCGGCTCGTCGACGGGCTGCTGCATTTCTCGCGCAAGCAGATCGGCAAGGAGTTCAAGCCCGTGGACCTGGTCCGCTTGATCCGTGAGACCGAGTAGATCGTGGCCAAGTCCTTCTCCGCCAAAATCGAGATCCGCACCATCCTGCCGGAGGGGCTGCCGGTCGTCGAGGACCCGGTCGGGTTGAGCCAGATCTTCATGAACCTGTGCACCAACGCCCGCGATGCGATGCCGGAGGGAGGCGTCCTCACGATAGAGGCCCGCTCGGAACGCGGCCAGGCCATCGTGCAGGTCGCGGACACGGGGATGGGAATGGACCGGGAGACCCTCGAAAAGTGCTTCGACCCGTTCTTCACCACCAAGCCGATCGGCAAGGGTACCGGACTGGGGCTGTCGACGGCCTACGGGATCGTCAAGAGCCACGACGGGACGATCAGCGTGGACTCGACTCCGGGTGCGGGGGCGAGGTTCCGGCTGCGGCTCCCCTTGGCGCGGCCGGAGGAAGTTCCGGCGGTGGAGCCCCCCCCCGCCGCCCCGGTCCAGGGCGGGGGCCAGCTGATCCTCCTGGTCGACGACGAGGCCGAGATCAACAAGGCCATGGACGGGCTGCTCAGGAAGCTCAACTACCGCACGCTCTTTGCCGAGAACGGCGAGGAGGCGGTCCGGCTCTACCGCGAGTCCCAGCCCGATATCGTGCTGCTCGACGTGAACATGCCCGGCATGGACGGGCTCGAGTGCGCCCGCCGGATCCTGGACAGCGACCCGGCGGCCAAGATCGTGATCCTGTCCGGCTACGAGCCCTCGGAGCCCAAGCTCCCGGAGCTCCTCAGCCGCAACCTCATCAAGGGTGTTCTCACCAAGCCGGTCGCCATCACCGACCTCAGCTGCTTTTTGGCGGAAGTGTTGGGGAAATAAAAAATGCCTATAATGCCAGGGTGAAATTTGTAAATGCCTATAATGCCTAGAATTGAAGGATTAAGCCGATCTGATTTTTTGCTGCCGATTCAGGCGGGCTTAGTTGGACCTGCCCCTGCATAATAAATGCTCCCTTCCTTCAATTATAGGCATTCTAGTGCATTCTATGCATTCTAAACTGCAATAGGAGCTTCGCATGAACCTTCTGATGTGCCGCGTTGTGGTTGCCGCCATTCTCGTGCTCGCCGTTTCCGGCTGTTCCTCCCAGGAGGACAAGAAGCAGGGGCATTTGGCGAAGGGGCAGGCCTTCTTCGACAAGGGCGAGTACAAGTCGGCCCGGATCGAGCTCAAGAACGCGACCCAGATCGACCCGCGGTTCCTCCCGGCCCACATGCTGCTGGCCGAGACGAGCCTGAAGCTGGGGGACGCCCAGGAAGCCTTCCGCGCCTACTCCGCGGTGGCCGATCTCGACCCGGCCAACACCGAGGCCCAGCTGAAGCTGGCCACCTTTCTCCTGTTGGCCCAGAAATACGACGAGGCGCGCCCCCGGGTGGACGGGATCCTCGCGCGCGAGCCGAACAACATCGAGGCGCTGCTGCTCCTGGCCGCGCTCCTCGACCACGACAAGAACTTATTCGAGGCCGACAGCACCTACCGCAAGATCATCGACATCAACAGCAAGGAGGCCCGCGCCTATATGGGGCTGGCGCGCGTGCTGGTCCAGCTGGGGCGGCCGGACGAGGCCGAGCGCGTGCTGCGCCAGACCCTGGTCATCGACCCGAAGTCCGTCCGGCACCGCCTGGCCCTTTTCAGCTTCTACCTGGCCCAGCGCAGGTTCGAGCCGGCCGAGGCCGAAATCCGCCGCGCCGTGGCCGACAACCCCGGGGATGCGGACCTGCTCATCACCCAGGGCAATTTCTATCTCGGGTGGAAGAAGCCCCCCCAGGCGGAGGCGGCCTATCTGAAAGCCGTGGAGGCCGACCCGAAGAATGTCCGGCCCTATATGGTGCTCGCCGGCCACTATGCCTCGGTCGGTGACAAGGAAAAACCCCTGGCCATGTATGCCAAGGCCCGGGAGCTTGAACCCGAGAACGTCAACATTTCGAACGCCGTCGCCCGGTTTCACCTCTCGGAGGGGGACATTGCCGCCGCCGAAAAGGAAAACGCCGCAGTGCTGGCGAAGCGGCCGAAGTATTTTCCGGCGCGCATGCTGCAGAGCGAGATCCTGATTGCCCGGCGCGAGTTTACGCCGGCCGTGGAGACGCTCACCCAACTGATCCAGGAAGAGCCCAAGTCCGCGCGGGCGCACTACTTCCTGGGCCTGGCGCAGTACGGGCAGGGGGAGGCCCGCCTCGCCCAGACCGCGCTTCAAAAATCCATCGAGCTCGAAGGCGGCAACCATCGGGCTCACATGCTTCTGGCCGAGATCTACCTGCGCGAGCGGGACCCCGAGCGGGCGCGCCGCGAGGTCGAGGAGGCCCTCAAAATAGATCCAGGCAGCTACCCGGCGCGGATGATGCTGGGCAACATCCACCTGATCCAGCAGAAATACACGGAGGCGCAGCAGGCCTTCGAGGCCCTCCTCAAGGCCGAACCCAACAACCCGGCCGGGCACTACCGGATGGGCGCGCTCCACCAGGCCCGCCGGCAGTACGACCCGGCGCTGGCAAGCTACGAGCGGGCGCTCGCGCTCAACCCGAACCTGCTCGATGTCTTCAGCAGCCTCGTCCAAATCTTCGCGGAGCAGAAGTGCTTCGGCGAGGCCCTCCAGCGCTGCGACAAACAGCTCGCCCAGGTGGGCGGCACCCCGGCCGCGGCGGGCGTGGTCTACAACCTGAAGGGCGGCCTGCACCTGGCGCAAGGGGACCCGGCCGCCGCCGAGGAGGCCTTCCGCCGGGCGATCGAGCAGAACCCGAACCTGCTCCAACCCTACTACGCCATGGCCGGGATCTACCTGCGCGACAAGCAGGCCGACAAGGCCGTGGAGCAGTTCAAGAAGCTCCTGGAGGTTAACCCCCGGCAGGCCGGCCCGCACATGATGCTCGCGGTCGTCTACGACACGCAAAAACGGTTCGACCTTTCCGAGAAGCACTACCGCTCCGCGCTCGAGATCGACCCCAACCACGCCCCGGCGGCCAACAACCTGGCCTACATCCTGGCCGAGCGCAACGGTGATCTGAACGAGGCGCTGCGGCTGGCCCAGCTGGCACGGCAGGTACTGCCGGAGGACGCGAGCGTGATGGACACCCTGGGGTGGGTCTATTACAAACGGGGGCTCTACGACTCGGCCGTGAGCGAGCTCAAAGCCAGCCTTGCCAAGAATCCCGACAACCCGACCGTGGTCTATCACCTCGGTATGGCCTATTTGAAAAAGGGCGAGAACGAACGCGCGAAGGCCGAACTCGGGCGCGCGCTCAAGCTGCGCCCCGACTTCGAAGGCGCCGCCGAGGCCCGGAAGGCGTTGGAAGGGATGAAATAAAATTTGTAAATGCCCAACCCGGACGAGCCGGAACCAAACAGGGAAAAACAGTTCAAGCCGCCCAGGCGGTTTGATATAAACAGGCCACCCCTATCAGAATGGGAGGCCGAGCATGGAGCTTTTCACCGAACG
>JBFYWX010000399.1:0-13531 GCA_041310825.1 Desulfobacteraceae bacterium
TCCTTGGGCATACCGCAGCCGGAGTCGGAGATGACGATGCGGATCTCCCTTAGCCCGGGGTCGCAGAAGGTGGCCACTTCGATGGACCCGCCGGAAGGGGTGGCCTCGATGGCGTTGACGAGCAGGTTTATAAAGGCCTGCTGGAGCTGGTTGCTGTCGGCCAGCACCTCGGGCAGTCCATCGGTCAAGGCCGGCGTGACCTGGATCCCCTTGAAACCGGCTTGTTTACGGGCGAGCGCGACGCTCTCGGCCACGATCGGGTTGACGGAAACGATTTCTTTTCTCAAATTGCCCTGGCGCGCAAAATCCAGCAGGCTTGCGACGATCTTACGGCAGCGCAGAGTCTCCTTGGCAATGGTTTCGAGCTCTGCGTAGAGGGGGTCTTCGGGGGCGAGGTCCTCCTGGAGCAGCATGACCGTGGTCAGTACGGTGGTCAGGGGGTTGTTGATCTCGTGCGCCACGCCGGCCGAGAGCCGGCCGATGGAGGCGAGTTTCTCCTGCTGCAGCAGCGATCGCTGCATCATGATGTCGCGTGTGATGTCCTTGGATATTTCAATCGCCCCCACCACCCCGTCGGGCCCCATGAGCGGGTAGCAGGAGATGGCGACATGGATCTCGCGGCCGTCTTTGTCCAAATGGACGTGGGTCGCCGTGAAGGGCTTTAAATTGGCCAGGGTTTCCTTGAGCGGGCAGTGGCAGCTATCGACGGCGCAGGGGGCGCTGTAGTGGTGGGTCACCTCGAAACAGCTGCGCCCGATGACCTCATCGCGGGTGCGCCCCAGCCGTTTCAGCAACGCGTCGTTGGCATCCAGGATCTGGTAGTTGGGTGCGATGACCAGCACGTCCTCGTGGATGAAATCGTTCATCACGATTTTATAGATGGTGCTGGCGCGCAGGATGGTTTCCGGTCCCCCCGGTTGCTGTTCGTGGATCCGGCACATGTCCAGAAACAACCGGGCGGTCGGGTAGTTCATGAGGCGGGTCGTCGGGCGTTTGTTCGCCAGGATGTCTTGAAACGTATCCGGGTTGTCCGAGAGATCGATGATGAGATCGATGTCATCGCGTGCCAGGAATTCCCGGTAGTCGGATCCCACCGGTATGTCGGATTTTTCGGCTGCTAAAATGCATTCCGGATCCATGTGCGGATCGGCTATCCCGCGGATGTTGATCCCGGTGCCGCCGGAGGGGGTCGAGGTGAAAAAATCCAGAACTTGGATGCAGCGCCTGCCCGTGCCCACGATCGCGATGTTCATTTGGAGTCCTTCTTTGTTGAGGTGGGTGGGTTAGTTATGCGGCAGTTTTCAAAAAAGTTCAAGGTGGAACGGAAGCTTTTTGATAGGAACCGTTGAACGAAGGGTGTTGCATTTCGAAGTTCGTTCTTGTATAGCGTCAAACAGCCTGCAGTCGCATCCGCGTTGGGTCGCTCCGATTGCCTGCCGCGGAGTATTTTCGGTCACCGGTGTCCGTGCCAGGCACAATCGACACCGGAGGACGGTCTTCGCAACCTTCCATGAGGAGGCGGCATGAAGCACCCGGACCCCTGGGACTGGGACTCACCCCGCAAAGAAATTCCGTTTGCATCCTGGAAAAATCAATTCGAATGGGTCGAAGAGCCCCAGGTGAGCCCGGACGGCGAGGCGGTGGCGGCGATCGTGAACGTGGGCGAGGGCGAGTTCAACGTCGTCGTCAACGGCACGGCTTGGGAAAACCCCTTCGAGAAAATCTGGCACCTCAGATACTCCCCGGACGGACGCCTGACGGCCATCGTCTCCGATTCCGGGGAGTGGACCCTCGCCGTCGACGGGGTGCCCTGGGAAAACCGTTTCGGGTTCGTGTGGGAGCCCCGGTTCAGTCCGGACGGCAAGGCCATCGCCGTCAAGGTCCAGCAGGACATGAAGTATGGGATGGCCTTGAACGACACCCCCTGGGAGGCCACCTTCGCCAACCTCACTCAGGCCGCCCTCAGCCCGGACGGGAGCCGCACCGCCGCCGCCGTCCAAGTGGTGAACTTCGGCGAAGCGGATGTCTTCACCTTCCAAAAAGGCGCCTTCACCGCCGCTCCGGACGGGGCTCCCTGGGATCGTAATTTCGTCAACGTCTGGAACATGGCCTTCAGCCCCGACGGCTCCCGTCTGGCGGCCGAGGTGCGGCTGACGCTCTACGACTACACCATCGCCGTGGACGGCGCGCCCTGGGGAGAAACGTTCGGCTGCGTCTGGGAGCCGCTGTTCGACCCGGCCGGCGGCGGCGTGATCGCCCCGGTCCGCAAGGACGGCCAGTGGACGCTTTTCAAGGACGGGGCCCCCCTCTGGGAGCGGCGCTTCGTCCAGCTCTGGCAGCCCCGGTTCAGCCCCGATGGGGCCAGGGTCGCAGCCATCGTGGCGCCGTCATACGGCCGGTGGACCATCGCGGTCGACGGGAACCCCTGGCGGACGCAGTTCAAGGACCTGGTTTCGGATCTGGTGATCAGCCCGGACGGCCGGCGGGTCGCCGCCGTCGGCAAGACCGGCAGTGCCTACCACATCGTCGCGGACGATGCGGTGTGGCCCGAGAGCTTCGACATGGCCTGGCAGCCGGTGTTCAGCCCGGACGGTCGGCGGGCGGCCGCCAAGGTCGAAAAAAACGGCAAGTTGACCTTTGCGGTGGACGGGCGTCTCTGGAACGAGTCGGTGGATGCCGCGTGGAACCCGGTGTTCAGCGCCGACGGCCAAAAGCTGCTTCTTCGGACTATCACGAACGGCAGCTACGTCCGACGGGTGCTTCCGGTCGCCGCGATCGCCGGCTGAAGGAGAAGGACGATGCACGATCTCTATGCGTTCGTGAGGGGGCCGCTGGCGTGGGTGGCCTTTGGCCTGTTCTTCGGCGGATGCCTTTTCCGGCTCGTCCAGATGCTGGTCCTGGTCCACCGCAAGGAGAAGTTCATCTACTCCTACATGAGCTGGAAGTACAGCCTGCGCTCCATCCTGCACTGGATCACCCCGTTTGCCACCGTCAACATGCGAAAAAACAGGGTGCTCACGGTCGTGACGTTTGCCTTTCACCTGGGGCTGATCCTGACGCCGATCTTCCTGCTGTCGCATGTGCTGCTCTGGGAGGAGTCCTGGGGGCTGAGCTGGTGGACCCTGCCGGATGCCCTGGCCGACGCGCTGACCGTGGTGGTGATCGCCTGCTGCGTCTATTTTCTGGTTCGGCGCATCCGGCAACCCGAGGTGCGCTACGTGACCTCGACCTCGGACTTCGTGATCCTGGCCGTCGTCGCCGCGCCCTTCGTGACCGGCTTCATCGCCTACCACCAGTGGTTCGCCTACGAGACGATGTTCATCCTGCACATCCTGTCGGGCGAGATCATGCTGGCGGTGATCCCCTTCACCCGGCTGGTCCACATGGTGTTTGCGCCCTTGACGCGGGCGTATATGGGCAGTGAGTTTGGGGGGGTGCGGCATGCCCAGGACTGGTAACCTCCACACGGCGGCGCCGAAAGCCCAATTTCGGCGTTGCGCGGCGGCCTGCGAGTGCTGCGGCGTACAGGGAGTACGCCTCGCACCGCAGGGCCTTGCGCGCCGTGCCTGCCCCGCCTTGGCGGGGCCATGGCGGGGGACTTGGGTTCTGACGTCATGAACGCAAAAATTAACTGCTGATACAGGAGCCGCGAGATGGCGGAGAGCGCAGCGAAAGAGCAGAAGAAGCAGGTGGACGAGGGGATCGAGAAGGGGATCCAGGGGCTCACGCAGGAGCGGATCGAAAAGGTCATCAACCGCGTGCTGGCGTCTGAGACCGGCGCCCGGCTGAAGGCCTACGTGGAGACCTGCGTTCACTGCGGACTTTGCTCGGAGGCCTGCCATTTCTTTCTTTCCCACGACCGCGACCCCCGGTTCTCGCCGGTGGGCAAGGTGAAGCAGACCCTATGGGAGATGATCCGAAAGCGCGGCAAGGTGTCGCCGGAGTTCATCAAGCAGGCGCGGGTGATCGCCTCCACCCAGTGCAACCTTTGCAAGCGCTGCGCCATGTACTGCCCCTTCGGCATCGACGTGGCCTATCTGATGCTGGTCGTCCGGCGCATCTGCCACCTGCTCGGCGTGACCCCGCTCTACATTCAGGACACGGCCAACAGCCACTCCGTGACCACGAACCAGATGTGGGTCAAGGAGGACGAGTGGGTCGACACCCTGCAGTGGCAGGAGGACGAGGCCCGGGGAGAGATCCCGCGCCTTAGAATCCCGCTCGAGAAGGAGGGGGCCGAGATCATGTATTCCGTGATCGGCCCGGAGCCGAAGTTCCAGGCCCAGCTGATATACCAGGCGGCCGTTTTCATGAACCTGGCCGGTCTCGACTGGACCATGCCGGCCACCCCCGGCTGGGACAACAGCGACATGGCCATGTACACCGGGGACAACGAGATCATGGGGCGGATCAAGCGCGCCCACTTCGAGACCGCCATGCGGCTCAAGGTCAAGAAGATCGTGATGGGCGAGTGCGGGCACGCCTTCCGCTCCGTCTACGACGTGGGCAACCGCTGGCTGGGGTGGCGCATGCCCCCGATCCCCATCGTGCACGCGATTGATTTCTACCACGATCTTCTGACTCAGGGCCGTCTGAAGGTGGCCAAGAAGTACCAGGAGCCGGTGACCCTGCACGACCCCTGCAACGTGGTCCGCGGGGGCGGGCTGGCGGACAAGGCGCGGGCGGTCGTGAACGCCATGTGCGAAACGTTCATCGAAATGACCCCCAACCGCGAGCACAACTACTGCTGCTGCGCCGGCGGCGGGGTCATCAATTGCGGCCCCCCCTACAAACTGGACCGGGTCGAGGGCAACCGGGTCAAGGCCGAGCAGCTCTTTGCGGTGAAGGCCAAGGGCGCCAAGGTGCTGATCACCCCCTGTCACAACTGCCACAGCGGCCTGGAGGACATCAACCATCACTACCACATCGGCTTTGAGATCAAGTTCCTCGGGGACATCCTGTACGAGGTCATCGAGAAACCGGCCGGGTGAAGAGGAGGAGATCGATGAAGCGATGGGTTCTGGCACTCCTGGTGGCGGCGGTCTCGCTGTGGGTGCTCGCCCCCGGGTTTTCACAGGAAGACATGGTGGTGGTGGACACCAACCCCTTCGAGCGACCCCAACGTCCGCCCTCGCTTTTCCAACACGACGCACACAATGAGAAGGCCGGAATCGACGACTGCGCCGAGTGCCACCATGTCTACGAGGACGGGAAAAAACTCGAAGATGAGCACTCCGCCGACCAGCGCTGCTCCGACTGCCACGCGCTGCGGGCCCAGGGCCGCACTCCCGGCCTGACCCAGGCCTTTCACGCCAACTGCAAGGGCTGCCATCTGCAACAGAAAAAGGGTCCGGTGATGTGCGGCCAGTGCCATGTCTGGAGGCCCGCTGCGGCCGCCGCTAAATAGGGAAGGGGGTCCGATGCCGAAAAAAATACTCATCATCGACGACGACCCGGTGATCGTCAAGTACCTTCAAGCCGTCTTCAGCGACAACGGCTACGCCACGTGTAGCGCCTCAAGCACGATGGAAGGCATGGATGTGGTCCGCCGTGAGAAGCCGGATTTGATCACGTTGGACCTCCAGTTGCCCGGGGAATGGGGGCCTCGGTTCTATCGCAAGCTGCGCCAGGACAAGGACCTGAAAAAAACCCCTGTCATCGTGATCAGCGGGATGGACGGCGATCATGCGATCAAGGATGCCATCACTTTCGTCAAGAAACCCTTCGACCCGGAGAAGCTCGTCGGGATCGTCAAAAACACGATCGGCTAGGCCGGGGCGGGTGGTGCGGGCGGGCGTTGCCGTCGCTCCCCCGGCCACACGACCCGACCCGGGCGGCTCCACGATTCACGGGACCCCCCCGGGCCACGGCCGCCGGCGATCGAAACGGATATCTCCCCTTCAGCACGTGCCGCAGCACCTCCCGAGCCGAGGAACCAGCGAAGCACCGGCATGCCAAAGAATGAGTTGATGGCCGATACGGATCCTGCCCGCCGCGTCCGGCTGAGGCGTCTTGCCCTGCGGCGACGCCTGCATGGGCCGTCGGCCCGCCTCGATCGGCGGCGTGAGCGGATAACGCGCGAGCGGATCGAGAACGAACGCTTCCTCGCCGTGAAACAGATCGTGGACAAGCTCTCCTCCTTCATCGGCCGGATCTCCCGCGATGTGGAGGGCGGGGTGCGCTATTTCAACGCGATGCCCTATTTCGTCTCGATCCACGACCGCCGCCTGCGGGTGCTCGCAGCCAACCGCCCCTACCGCGCCCTGCTCGGGGTAAAAGCCGGGGAGGGCAGCTGGCGCGTGTACGAGGGGCCCTCCGGCACGCCCGAGGGCTGCCCCGTGAGTCAGAGCGTGCGCACGGCCGACGCCCGCGAGTCCCGCGAAGTGGTCCGTTACCGGAGCGGGGCGAGGGTGCCGGTGATCGTCCACACGGCTCCGATCTACAACGACGACGGGGATGTCGAGCTGGTGCTGGAGGTCGCCGCGGGCACCCAAGACATCGACCGGCTCCAGGAGGACACGCGGCAGGCCCAGCAGCGCTATCAGCTCATCTTCGATGCGGTTCCATGTTACGTGGTCGTCCTGGACCGCGGCCTGCGGGTCTCGGCCAACAACCGCACCTTCGTGCAGGAGTTCGGGGACAGGGTCGGGGCCCACCTCACCGAGGTCTTTCCCCTGGACCCCAAAGAGCTGACCGCCTCGCCCATCGAGGAGACCCTCCGCCGCGGCGTTGCCCGCCACGGGGAGATGGTGCTGCCCCGCCCCGGGGGGAAGCCCGCCCACATGCTGGTCTGGGCCTCCCCAATGGCCACGGCCGCCGGCAAGCTCATGCAGGTGCTGGTGATCCTGCTCGATATCTCCCAGGTGCGGGAGCTCCAGACGAGCCTGGCCGCTCTCGGGCTGATGATCGGCTCCATCTCGCACAGCATCAAAGGGGTGCTGACGGGGCTCGACGCGGGGGTCTACCTCCTGACCCGGGGGGTGGCGCAGAAAGACGAGGCGCAGGTGGAAAGCGGGCTCGATGTCGTGCAGCGCATGGTGGTGCGGATCCGCCGCATGATCTTCGACATCCTGCTTTTCGCCAAGGAACGCGAGGTGCGGCGTACGCCGGTCGACATCCGTGCCTTCGTAGACGAAGTGATGGATGTCGTTCGGCCCCAGTTCACCGCCAAGGGCATTCCGCTCGAGGCCGATTGCCCAGGAGATCCCGGCTCTTTCGAGGTTGATGCCGACCTGTTGCGGCCCGCGCTCGTAAATCTCCTTGAAAACGCCGCCGATGCCTGCGCCGCGCAGGCCACGGCTCGTGAGCCGCGGGTCGTGCTGCGCCTATCGGCGGACGACAGTTGCGTGGAGCTCACCGTCGAGGACAACGGCATCGGCATGAACCCGGAACAACTGCAGAACCTCTTCACCCTCTTTTTTTCAACGAAAGGCACGCAGGGCACCGGACTGGGCCTCTTCATCAGTGAGAGCATCGTGCGCCGTCACGGCGGCCGGATTGCGGTCGAATCCACCCCGGGCCTGGGGTCCCGGTTCCAGGTGACACTGCCGCGGCGGGCGGAGGCCTCTCTGCCGGGTGCCGGGGAAATGCAGGGGCCGGATGCAGGGGGGGCACCCGTTCTGGGGGGGCGGGGCGCGGAGCCCATGGAGTAGCGATGCCGGCGCCATCCCCGCCCCAGGAGGGCAAACCCCGCGTCGTTGTCGTCTGCGGCCCGACGGCGACCGGCAAGACCTCCGTGGGGATCGAAATCGCGGCGGCGCTGGGCGGGGAGATCATCAGCGCCGACTCGATGCAGGTCTACCGCCACCTCGACATCGGCACGGCCAAGCCGACGGCCGCCGAGCGCGCGGCCGCCCCCCACCACCTGATCGACATCGTCGACCCGGATGAACCGTTCGACGCCGCCCGCTACGCCGCCCTGGCCCGGGAGAAGGTGGTCGCGCTGCATCGCCGCGGCCTGGTGCCGCTCGTGGTCGGCGGCACCGGCCTCTACATCAAGGCCCTGCTGCACGGGCTTTTCCGCTCCGATGCCAGCGATCCGGCGGTCCGCCGCCGGCTGGCGGCCGAAGCCGAATCAGAGGGGATCCAGCA
Organism: Desulfobacteraceae bacterium; assembly: GCA_041310825.1. Taxonomy (GTDB): domain Bacteria; phylum Desulfobacterota; class Desulfobacteria; order Desulfobacterales; family SpSt-501; genus SpSt-501. The sequence continues at coordinate 8,092 of JBFYWX010000399.1, forward strand.
GCTCCACGCGCGGCTGGCCGCCTGCGACCCGCAGACCGCCGCCCGGCTCCATCCGAACGACACCGCCCGCGTGCTGCGCGCCCTGGAGGTCGTTGAGGTCACCGGCCGGCCGATCTCGGCCTTTCACCGGACCCACCGCTTCGCCGAGGAGCCCTTCACGGCGCTCCTGATCGGGTTGGACCTAGCGCGTGGGCAGCTCTACGAGCGCATCGACCGGAGGGTAGACGCGATGCTCGCGGCCGGCTTCGAGGAAGAGGTCCGCAGGCTCCTCGCCCGCGGTTACGGCTCGCAGCTCAAACCCATGCAGTCCATCGGCTACAGCCACCTCGCCGCCATGATCACAGGCCGTATCGACCGCGTGGAGGCCATACGCACCCTCAAGCGCGACACGCGCCGGTTTGCCAAACGTCAGTTGACCTGGTTTCGGGCCGCTCCCGGGATCCTCTGGCGCCCCCCCCAGCCGGTGGCCGATATTCTGCGCCTCTGCCGCGCCTTTTTATCCTAGCTCCATCCGGTCGGGTTTTTTCCAGGTTGATAAAATTTCTGACAGCTGCTCCCGGTCGCGATGCCGACCGATGCGGGCGTCCGGTCCCGGAATCGCCGGGGACGCGGCTTCCGGGCGGCATGGGGGTTGGCACAGGGCTTGCTTTTTATCTGCTCTATATCGGTGACCATCCGCCCATCGGCCTTATCGCCACCCCGGTTGCCCGCAAGGGGAAAGGGTTGTGCGCTATGGACCCGCGTAACGTGCTGACCGCCCTCCTGGTGCTGGCCCCCACGGTTGGCGCCCTTCTGTGCCTGGTGCTGAGATCCCGCCCCGTACGATCGACGATCGTGCTGGCGACCGGCTGTCTCCTCTCGCTCTCCGCCTTGCTGTTGATTCCGTTCGCCCCCTTCACCCTCGACGGCGGGTCGATCGTCGGGGTCGACCTGCACCGCCTTGTCCAGGCAGGGGACGTTCTGCTGCTGCTCATCATCCTCTTTTACGGGCTCAAATACCGGCACCGGCTGGTCATCGCCCTGGGCCTGTTCCAGTTGGCGCTGCTGGGGGTCCTGGAGTTTTTCATGATCCGCGCGGTGCCGGCCTTCCAGCGCATCTACTGTGATCAGCTTGCCCTGATGATGGTGCTGATCATTTCCATCGTGGGCTCGATCATCTGCTGCCAGGCGATACCCTATATGGAGGCGCACGAGCGCCACTACCGCCCGGCACATTCGCTCCAACCGCGCTTTTTTTTTGTGATGCTGATCTTTTTGGGCGTCATGAACGCTCTGGTGCTCTTCAACGACCTCACCTTCATCTATTTCTTCTTCGAGGTGACCACCCTTTGCTCGTTTCTGTTGATCGGTCACGACCGCACCACCATTGCGACCCACAACGCCCTGCGGGCGCTGTGGATGAACAGCGTCGGCGGCGCCGCCTTCATCCTCGGGATCGTCGCCGCGTACCACGCGACCGGGACTTTTGAACTGCAAAAGGTGCTGGAGGCCCCGGGGATGGCCGGCGCCGGCGTCTATCTGCTCTCCCTGGCGCTGCTCTGCGTGGCCGCTTTCATCAAATCGGCCCAGTTCCCTTTCCAGAGCTGGCTGCTCGGGGCCATGGTGGCGCCGACCCCGGTCTCCGCCCTGCTGCACTCGAGCACCATGGTCAAGGTGGGGGTCTACCTGGTGCTGCGCATCGCGCCGGGGTTCGCGGGCACCCTGCTCAGCCAGAGCATTGCGGTGTTCGGCGCATTTTGTTTTTTGGCCGGGGCGGCCCTCGCCGTCGGCCAGAGCAACGGCAAGAAGGTGCTGGCCTATTCCACCATCAGCAATTTGGGTCTCATTTTCGCGTGCGCCGGAATCGATACGACCGCGGCCATGACTGCGGCGATCCTGCTGCTCGTGTTCCACGCGGTGATCAAGGCCATGCTCTTTTTGAGCGTGGGGGCGATCGAACAGCGCATCGCCAGCCGCGACATCGAGGACATGCGCGGGCTGTACGCCGTCATGCCGGTCACGGCGCTGATCGCGGTGGCGGGGGTGGGCATGATGATCATGCCGCCCTTCGGGGTGCTGCTCAGCAAATGGATGGCCATGCAGGCCGCCGCACAAAACCTCTACGTCATCGTCATGATCGCGCTCGGCAGCGCCCTCACGGTAATGTACTGGGCGCGCTGGGCCGGCACCCTGATGAGCGACCCCTTCGCGGGCCGCTTCCACCTCGAGCGGCAGCCGGCGCTGACCTGGATGGCCCTCGTGCCCCTGTGTCTCCTGGCGGCCGCCTTGAGTGTTGCCGCCCCCTGGCTGTATGTGCGCATGATCGCACCGGTCCTGGGCGGCAGCGATGCCCTGGCCTACACGGCGACGGACGGCATCCTGGAGAACGCCACGGGGAGCTTCGCCGTTCTGCCGCTGAGCCTCGTGGCCCTGCTCGGATTGCTCGCGGCCTTCATCGCCCTGCGGCGGGCGTTCGGCGCCCGGATCGTGCCGGCCTACATGAGCGGGGCCCAGACCGCCGAGCCCTCCATGTTCAAGGGGCCGATGAACCAGGTGGTCAAAGCCGAAGCGAAAAATTATTACCTGGACTCCATCTTCGGCGAAAAACGTCTGACCGACTGGCTCAACCTGGGCGGCGGCATCCTGCTTACCCTGATTCTCGGAGGTGCCCTGTGACGCGCACCGCCCTTCTCATCGCCTGCGGCCTGGCGGCCGGCCCGCTCCTCGGGGGGCTCGTAAGCGGTATGGACCGCATCCTGACCGCCCGCATGCAGTCCCGGATCGGACCGCCGCTCCTGCAGCCCTACTATGACGTGTTCAAGCTCTGGTTCAAGGAGCCGCTCGTGGTCAACGTCTGGCAGGCGTTCTGCGCCACCGTCTACGTGGCCGCCTCGTGCATGGCCCTGGTCCTCTTTTTCCTGCAGTCCGATCTCCTCTTGATTCTCTTCGTGCAGGCCGTCGGGGCCGTGATGCTGGTCGTGGGGGCGCTCTCCTCCACCTCGCCCTTCAGCCAGATCGGCGCCCACCGGGAGCTCCTGCAGATTCTCTCCTACGAGCCGCTGCTGGTGCTGGTCGTGGTGGGGATCTACCTTGAGACCGGCAGCTTCAAATTAAGCGAAATCTACCGGTGGCCCGCGCCGCTGCTGCCCAAGCTGCCCTTTTTGTTCATCGTGCTGGGGTATGCCCTGACCATCAAGCTGCGCAAATCCCCCTTCGATCTCTCGACCTGCCACCACGGCCACCAGGAGCTCGTCAAGGGGCTGCTCACCGACTATTCCGGGCCGTTTCTGGCCATGACCGAAATCGGCCACTGGTTTGAGGTGGTGCTGCTCTTGGGTTTCTGCGCACTGTTCTGGAGCACGAGCTGGATCGGGGCGGCTGTCCTGCTGGCCGCCACCTACTTTCTCGAAGTACTGGTGGACAACATCACCGCGCGCATGAACTGGCGCTGGATGCTGAGCTATGTCTGGGGAGTGGGGCTGACGCTCTCGCTCGTGAACCTCATCTGGCTCACCCAGAGAGGATGACGTTGCCGGAAACCCAATTTCATCGTTGCGCTTCACACCGCTTTCGCTGCGGTCCCGCCTTGGCGGGATACGCCTCGCTCAGCGGAGGCTCGCACGCCGTGCCTGCCCCGCCATGGCGGGGAACTTGGGCTTCGGGCAACGTCATCCGCAGCGAATTTAAGATGGTCTGGCCGGGACAAAACGAATGGAAACGATCAAGAAATTCATCAACCGGATGCGGGCCAAGTCCCCCTGGATGCTGCACTTCGATTGCGGCAGCTGCAACGGCTGCGATATCGAAATTCTGGCCTGCCTGACGCCGGTCTACGACATCGAGCGTTTCGGCATCGTTAACGTCGGCAACCCCTTCCACGCCGATGTGCTGCTCGTAAGCGGCACGGTCAACCCCCGCAACCGGAAGGTCCTCTCCAACCTGCATGCCCAGATGCCGAGTCCGAAGGCGGTGATCGCCATCGGCGCCTGCGGCCTGTCCGGAGGTGTTTTTCGGGAGGCCTACAACGTGGTCGGCGGGATCGACAAGGTGCTGCCGGTGGACGTCTATGTGCCGGGCTGTCCCCCCCGGCCCGAGGCGATCATCGACGGGGTGGTGACGGCCCTGGGGAAACTGAAGCACCTCGGCCTTCAGAAAGGAGGGTGAGGGCATGCGTGAGGCGATTACACCCATCTGCCGGGAAAACCTGGTCGGGGAAACGGCACGGCTTAAAGTGGAGGGCTATCGCCTGGTCACGCTCTCGTGCACGGAAATCGATTCTGACACCTTGGACCTCCTCTACCACTTCGACAAGGAGCTCGCGCTCACCCATCTGCGGCTGACGGTGGCGAAGACCGACAACGTGCCGAGCATCTCGCCGGTCTATTTCGCCGCGTTTCTGATAGAGAACGAGATTCAGGACCTCTTCGGCCTTCGGTTCCAGGGCCTGGTCGTGGACTACCAGGGCACGCTCTACCTGGAGGAGGAGGCGCTCAAAACACCTTTCTGCCGCTTCAGCCTGCGGCAGGGGGCGGGTGACCCGCCGGCCGCCGATGCCCCGGCGCCGGAGGAAGCCGCCGCAGCGGTCGATTCCGGAGCTGTTCCGGCTGCGGCACCGCCGGAATAGGGGAACGGCCGCCCGCCGCGACGGCGTTCCATGGCGATGTGAGGACTATCATGCGAAAAACCGTCATCCCCTTTGGCCCCCAGCACCCCGTGCTGCCCGAGCCCATCCATCTGAAGCTGACCGTCGTCGATGAGCGCATCGTCGAGGCGATTCCCAACCTCGGCTACGTCCACCGGGGGCTGGAGCGGCTCGCCGACGTGCGCGATTTCCACCAGATGATCCAGGTGGTCGAGCGGGTGTGCGGGATCTGCTCGGTGATCCACGCCCTGTGCTACTGCCAGGCCCTCGAGGAACTCATGGGGGTGGCGGTGCCCCCGCGGGCCGCCTTCCTGCGGGTGATCTGGTCGGAGCTGCACCGGATCCAGAGCCACCTGCTGTGGCTGGGGCTCTTTGCCGACAGCTTCGGCTTCGAGAGCCTCTTCATGCAGTTCTGGCGCATCCGCGAAAAGGTAATGGACATCAGCGAGGCCACCACCGGCAACCGGGTGATCGCCTCGGTCAACGTGATCGGCGGGGTGCGCCGCAATCCGGAGGCCGCTCAACTGCGCTGGGTGCTGGGAGAACTCGAATGGGTGGAGGAGGAGATCCAGCGGCTGGACGCGACGATGATGGACGACTACACCGTGAAGAAGCGCACCGTAGGCAAGGGGGTGCTCACCCGCGGGCAGGCATATGAGCTGGGGGCCGTCGGCCCGACCGCGCGCGGCAGCGGTGTCCCCCAGGACATCCGCCAGACCGGATACGCCGCATATAAGGAGCTCTCCTTCGAGCCGGTCGTGGAGACGGACGGGGACTGCTTCGCCCGCGCCCGGGTGCGGTTTCGGGAAGTGCTGGCGA
>JBFYWX010000419.1:0-12181 GCA_041310825.1 Desulfobacteraceae bacterium
GCCCGGTTCAAACCGCAGCCGAGTTGCGCTCCCAGATCGGCAAGGTCAAAACCGGCGAGGCCGTGCAGCTGCTCGTAAAACGGGGCAGCGCCGGGTTCGTCGTGGTGAAGATCACCAAGTAAACCGCCGACCGGATAGAAGCCGGTATTCGGAAGGAGTCAAGGGTCATAGGGGCCCAGGGTTCAGATGAAAAAATAATGAGGCTTCACCTCATGAAACCTGAGTCCCTTTATATTGACTAAACGCTCAGCTCAAAGACCCCGATCCCGATGGGGGTGGCAGAGCCCATCGGGGTCGGGGTCGGTTCGGAATCCAGCGAGCTACCTTGCCGCAAGCCGAGGGCGGTGCTCCCCATCCACGGCGCCCCCTTGCAGGGTCTCACGCCACCCAATCGGCATCTTCCTCGAAGTAACGCGCCACCTCGTCCACGTACCGCGGCAGTTGAAATGTGCGGTGGATGCGCTTGCTGAGCACGGCGCCGTTCCTCAGGTGAACCCCGAAATAGGTCCAAAACCCTTTCATGCGGTCCAGCAGGTGCCCGGGGCCGCTCAGACGATCCTGGTAGCGACCGAAAAGATCCATATAAAACGCCCGGAACCGCTCGATCTTCTCAGATCCAAGGTCCGTGCCGGCCTTGATGTCTTCCGGCAGAAAGGGATTGGAGAGGGCGCCCCGGCCGATCATCCAACAGGTGACGGCCGGGAAGCGGTCGGAGAGCTCCTGAAACGTTCGCAGATCTCCGATATCCCCGTTGTAGACAACCGGGTGCCTGATCCGCTCCAGACAGGCCCGGAAGCTGTCCAGATCCGGGTGCCCGGTGTAGAGCTGCCGCGCCGTTCTCGGGTGAAGGGTTATCTGCCGCAGCGGGTAGCGGTTCAGAACGGGGATCAGGGTGAAGATATCCTGCGGCGAGGCGAGGCCCAAGCGCAGTTTGATGGACAGCCCTCCGGGGATGGCGGCCAGGACCTGCTCCAGAAACTCCCCCACGAGCTCCGGAAAGGCGAGGAGACCCGCCCCGCGCCGCTTCTTGGTCACCGGCCGGAAGGGGCAGCCGAGATTCCAGTTCACATCCGGGTAGCCCATCTCGGAGAGGCGCCGCGCCAGGTGGATGAAATCTTCCGCGCAGTTGCCCAGCATCTGGGGCTCGACCGTCATCCGGAGGTTCCGCTCGGGCAGGAGGTCGCGCAGGTGCCGATCGTGGAGGCGCTCGGCCGGTGTTGTCGCGATGAAGGGCGCCAGCGCCGCATCGAAGCCGTTGAAATGCTCGGCAAAGGTGGTGCGGAAGACGGCGTCGGTGAAGCCTTTGAGCGGTGCGAGAATCAGCTCGGGTGCGGGGCGTGCACATTCCATGGCGGCACTATACGGGGGGACCCACGCCAAGTAAAGCCACTATCGACGGGAGATTGCCCCACCGGCGCGCCTCTGAGCGCCCCACGCGGTGATCGCCCGTCCGCCGCACGGCGGTTTGCACCGGAGCCGAAAATGCGGTATGCGTTTGAGGCGATGAAACCTGCGCCGGAACAGGACGGCTCCCCGGATGCGGCCGAACGCTGGTCGGCCCTGGTGGTTGCCTCGCTGGGCTCATTCCTCACACCCTTCATGCTCTCCTCGGTCAACGTGGCACTTCCGACCATCGGGCGGGAGTTTCAGACCGATGCCGTGCGCCTGAGCTGGGTGGCCACCTCCTACCTGCTCGCAGCCGCCGTCTCGCTTTTGCCCTTCGGCCGGCTGGCCGACATCCACGGCCGGAAAAAAGTACAGCTGGGGGGGATGGTGCTCTTCACCCTCTCCTCCGCTCTGGCCGGGATGGCCGGTTCGGCCGAAAGCCTGATCGTTTTCAGGGTGTTTCAAGGGGTGGGGATCGCCATGATCTTCGCGACGGGCATCGCCATTCTGGCCTCGGTCTTTCCCGCGGCCGAGCGCGGCCGGGTGCTGGGGATCACCGTGGCGGCGGTCTACTCCGGGCTCGCCTGCGGCCCGTTCGCGGGCGGGTGGCTGACCCAGCATCTCTCCTGGCGCGCCGTCTTCCTGCTCAACGCCCCGATGGGGCTCCTGCTGATCATGCTCATCCTTTGGAAACTGAAAGGCGAGTGGGCCGGCGCGCGCGGAGAGTCTTTCGACCTGACCGGCGCGATCCTCTACGGCAGTGCGGTGATCGCCTTCATGGTCGGGGCATCCGGGCTGCCGAGTCTCAAGCGCGCCGCGCTGGCCGTCGGCGGGCTTCTTGCCCTCGGGGTCTTTGCCTGGTGGGAGACGCGGGTGCGGCACCCGCTGTTCGAGGTGCGGCTGTTCATCCACAACCGCGTGTTTGCCTTCTCGTGCCTGGCGGCGCTCATCCACTACAGCGCCACGTTCGGCGTGACCTTCCTCGTGAGCCTTTTTCTGCAATACGTCCAGGGGTTGTCACCTCTGGCCGCCGGGCTGGTCATGATCGCCCAGCCGGTCATGATGGCCCTCTTCTCCCCGTTCGCCGGACGACTGTCCGACCGGATGGAACCCCGCTGGATCGCCTCCTTCGGGATGGCGATCACCGCCGCCGGCCTGCTCCTGCTCGGCACCGTGTCGGCCGACACGAGCACGGCCTTCATTGTCGGCTGCCTGACGGTGCTGGGCTTCGGGTTCGGCCTGTTTTCATCCCCCAACATGAACGCCATCATGGGCTCGGTGGAGCGGCGGCACTACGGCATCGCCTCCGGCTCGGTGGGCACGATGCGGCTTTTGGGGCAGATCCTGTCGATGGCCATCGCGACATTGATGTTCGCGCTGTTCATCGGCCGGGCCCAGATCACCCCCGAGCTCCAGCCGGCGTTTGTGCACAGCGTGCGCATGGCGCTCTGGGTGTTTAGCGGGTTGTGCCTGTGCGGAGTTTATTTTTCCCTGTCGCGGGGTCGGCTCCACGCCACGTGACCGGCACCCGCCTGGTCCACGCTACGGAAGATTGCCCTTGAGGCCGATCTCCCCGGCCACGGCCTGCATCCCGCGGATGGTCTCGGTGATCAGGTCGTTCAGGTCCACCCCCAGCAGCGCCGCCCCCTTCTCGATGATGGAGCGGTCGACCCCGGCGGCAAAGCGCTTGTCCTTCCATTTTTTCTTGACCGAGGCGGCCTCCAGGTCGAGCACGCTTTTCGAGGGCCGCACCAGGGCCGCCGTCGCCACCAGACCGGTCAATTCATCGATCGCGAAGAGCACTTTTTCCAGGTCGCTGCGGGGCTCGACCTCCGAGCAGATCCCCCAGCCGTGGCTCACCACGGCACGGATGTACTCCTCCGGCCATCCGCGCTCGTGCAGGATCGCCTCGGTCTTGCGGCAGTGCTGGTCGGGGAACTGTTCGTAGTCGAGGTCGTGGACCAGGCCGACGACGCCCCATTTTTCCTCGTCCTCCCCCCGCGCCCGGGCGAAATGGCGCATGACCGCCTCGACCGCGAATGCGTGTTTGATCAGGCTCTCGCTGCGGTTGAACTCCCGCAGCAGCGCGAGCGCCTCCTCCCGTGTCGGTGTGCCGGATCCCATGCGTCCTCCCCGGCCGCGCGCATTCGGTTGGGCCGCCGTCGCCATCCCGTGCGCGGCAGCCGCGCACGGCTCCTCGCGAGCTTATGCCGGGGGGCCTGGGATTTGTCAAGCCGCCGGCAGGGCGCCCACGCCTTTGCTCTTGATCCTTCGGCCGCCGCCGGTTATTCTCTGCCCGGCAGTGGGTGACATCACTTGAAGGAGGACGAATGAGCGACCAGCAAAAACCGGGAATCGACGACCTGATCGGGTTCGGCATGGATTTTATCCACCAGGCCGGTGAAAAGGCCATGATGTTCTACGGCCGGGGCCGGCCCCAGGTTAAATTCGACCAGGGGGTCGTCACCGAGGCCGAGATCCAGCTGACCGAATTCTTCCAGCACCAGCTCCACCGGTATTTTCCCGGGCACACGCTTTTCAGCGTGGACGAGGTCAACGAGGAATACTCCCACGAGGGCCAGCGCTACCTGTGGGCGTTCGACCCATTGGAGGGGGTTGCCAATTTCCAGGCGGGGATCCCCCTGTGGGGGCTCTCGATGGCGTTGCTGGAAAATTTCTGGCCGGTCTTCGGGGTCTTCTTCATGCCGGCGACGGGCGACCTTTTTCACGCCCGGGCCGGGTGCTGCGCCTACTGGGGCCGGCGCGAGATCACCATCCCGGGGCCCGACGGGATCAACGACGAGAGCGTTCTCTTGACCTATTCCCGTTTTCATCAGCACTACCGCACCAGCTTCCCCGGCAAGATCCGCTCGCTCGGCTGCACCTCCGCCCACATCTGCTACGTGGCCATGGGCCGGGCCGACGCCGCCCTGATCGCCAATGAATCGTTTCAGGGACTGGCAGCCGCCCGGGTGATCGTGGAGGCCGCCGGCGGCAAGTTCTCCAAAACGGACGGCAGCGAGTTCTATCTCAACGAGTACTTGAACGGGCAGAAGATCGACGACCACTTGATCGTCGCCGCCCCGGAAAACCTCGCTCAGGTGCGCGCATGCCTCAAGCGGATGGAATAGCCCCGCCCGCCCTGCCAGGACGGGTGCACGCGGCAAAGGCCCGGGGCGCAATGCGCCGGGGCAAGGCGGCCGAATGAGGATCCGCTGGAAGCTGTTTCTGATGCTGCTCGTCTTCAGCCTCGTTCCGCTCGGTGTGGTGACGCTTATCAACCAGCACGAAACCCGGCGGATGGGGGCTGTTATTTCGCAAGAGGTCGGACAGACCTTCACCCAGGTGGCGGACGGCGTCCTCAAACTGACGGCGGAAAAGTCCGCCACCTCGCTGGCGAACAGCAAAATCGCGGTGGAGTTTGCCCTGCTGGGCCTCACCGAGGCGGCGGAGGCCGCGCTCACGCGCGCGCCCGGCTTGCCGGTCGATGTCTATTTCGCCCGGGACTTCGACGAGACGGGCACCGCCCCTCCGGATTCCCGGCCGCACCCTGCCGTTCCCTCAGCCTCCTCCGGCGGTCTTACGGCCGCAGACCGCGTGAGCTATGGGCATCCGTCGTTCCTTCTTCCCCCCGCGACCGGCGTCCCGGAGATGGCGGAGGACATCACCCGCCTGGCAAGTTTAGCCGATTACCTTCGGAAATGTTCCGGGCGTTTGGGGAAAACGATGCTCTGGTCCTATGTCAGCCTGGACAACGGCCTGCACATGGCCTTCCCGGGCCACGGCGGATACCCCGCGGGCTATGACCCGCGCCGGCGATCGTGGTACCGGGGGGCCACGGCCGATGCCGCGTGGACCTTCCCCTTTGTGGATGCCACGACGGGTCTCGTGGTCATGACCGCCACCCAGCGGATTCGCGGCCGGGACGGCTCGCCGGCCGGGGTCGCCGCCATCGATGTGCCCATCAGCGAGGTGCTGCAAGTGGAGGATCTCTCGGGGGTCTGGACCGAGGAGATGCGCTCTTTCCTGGTCACCTCCCGAACCCCCGGCTCGGACCCATCCCCCGGGTTGCTGGTCATCGCCCAGATGGACTACCAGGCTCAGGCTCCTGCCTGGAAGGGGGCGATCCAGCTGGAGCGGATGCCGTCTGAAAATTCAGACCGATTCAGCCGTCTGGTCCACGCGATCGACGCGGGCAGCTCCGGGTATCTGGAGATGCCCTATAAAGGGGTCGACTCGATCTGGGCCTATGCCCCCATCGGTGAAAAAACACACTTTCTCATCATCGTGCCCACCTCTCAGGTCGAGCGGTTCAGGGAAAAAATCGTCGCGGTCGTCCACGACACCACTCGCGAGGAGCTCCTGGCCACCGCCGGCGCGGCGCTGATCATGATCCTGCTCGCCACGCTGGCCGCCTTTTTCGGCTCGCGCAACATCACCCGCCCCATCCTCGAGTTGGCCGCGGCCGCCGACCGCCTGAGCCTCGGCGACTTTTCCGCGCGCATCACCCTGAAAACCGGGGATGAGCGCGATCAGGTGATCCACGCCTTCAACGCCATGGTCCCACGGCTGGCGGACAACCTGCGTTTGCAGGAATCGCTCCGGCTCGCGACCGAAGTGCAGCGGAACCTCCTGCCCCGCAGGGACCCCTCCGTTCCGGGGCTCGACATCTCCGGCATCAGCCTTTACTGCGATGAAACCGGGGGGGACTATTTTGATTTTCTGGATATGCGCGAGGACAAACCCGGCAAGGCCAGTATCGTGGTCGGAGACGTCTCCGGGCACGGCCTCTATTCCGCGCTGCTGATGGCCTCGGCCCGCGCTTCGCTGCGCCTGCGCTGCGACATGCCCGGCACCCTCTCCGTGGTCATCGGCGACGTCAACCGGCAGTTCTGCCAGGATGTGGCCGATTCGGGCGCCTTCATGACCCTGTTCTACCTTGTCGCCGATTCCAAACGCCAGGCGCTGAGCTGGGTGCGGGCCGGCCACGACCCGGGTATCCTCTACGACCCGGCCGAGGACCGCTTCGAGGATCTCTCCGGAAAAGGCTCCGCCTTGGGACTGTCGCCGGAGTCGGCATTCGAGGAAAATGAAAGAATAGGCATCCGCCGCGGCCAGGTCGTGTTTGTCGGGACCGACGGAATCTGGGAGACCTTTGATTCGCAGGGCCGCATGTTCGGCCGGCAGCGGGTGCACGACATCCTCAGACGCGACCACGCGCGTTCCGCCCGTCAGATCGTGGAGCGGGTCATCCGTGAGTTGGAAGTCTTTCGCGGCCCTCTCAGGGCCGTGGACGACGTCACCATGGTGGTGGTGAAAGTGGTTTAGCCCGGCGAGGCCGGCGTGCTGGAAGTTTAAAAAATGGATTAAAAATCTTCGATGATATCCCCCTTTTCGACAAACCCCTCGATGCTGCGGCAGGCATATTCGAAATCGGCCATAGCCGATGCCAGCCACCCCGTCACCGGATCTTCCTCGCCCAGTTGAGCCCTGGAGAGGGCCAGCAACTCTTGCCCCTTCACCAGGTGCTCCCGGATTTCGTTTAGCAGTGCCTTCCGGCTCCGGTGCTTTTCACGCTCCCGCTCGATGACCGGGAGCAGCCGCTGGATGGAATACTCGACCAGGGCGTCCCGGGGCGTGTTGAACTGCCGGGATTTGTCTTCCAGGCAATCGAGCGTGCGGCGGCTGATGACAAAGGTCTTCTGCACCCGCTCGAGCGCTCTGAAATCCTGGGCTTCCACTTCCTTGGCAATGAGGTTGAGGGAGTGGACATCTTCGATCAGGTGATCGAAGAGGCTTTTCTGTTTAATGCCTAAATGAACGGCTACGATGCTCAAGGCACCGATGGCACGGCTTGACAGCTTAAAGGTTGCCCGCACCGATTGCCGGCCTCTCAAATCATGGGTATCCGGCTGGGTAATGACCTCGCTATCGGCCGAGCGTGATTTTCTGATGTTCATGTTTTTTCACCCCATGTCGAGTTCCGTATTAAATTATTTATTGGTATAAAATAATAAAGTAATGATACTTTACTGACATATTAACTATAAGTTTTATTATTTTGCCATGTGGTTACTGATATAATAAATAAAACCAGGTAAAAAAACAAGTAATACCAATGAAGGGAGGGTATCAAAATGTGGATGTGGCCGCAGACAAGATCGGGGCTGAATTCAAGGATGGGATCCTGACCGTCGAGGTGCCGAAACCCGAAAGCTGAAACAGATCACGGTCAATTGACACCGACCGCGGCACCGGAGCTGATCCGGTGCCGCTTGTCTCAGCCACCTGCACGGGCACACTCGCGCTGAGCGTTGTCGACTTTTTTCTCGCCTGGCCCACCCGGATTTACATTTTTGATTCCTGCGTTATTTTTTGATTTCGTTATTAAATCCCATTGGGTTCGGGCAACCCGGAACCACTCACGGAAACGAACGGCACGATGAAACGGATTTTCAGGTGGATCGGCAGATGTATCTCCGCCGGCTGGGCATTTCTGACCTTTTGCCGCCAAGCCGCACTGAACCTGTTTTTTCTTGCCCTGGTGGCCTTCGTTCTGGTCGTTGCCTTCAGCGATCGCAGCACCGGGTTTCCGGAAAAAGCCGTCTTGGTCCTATCCCCTTCCGGCACGATCGTGGATCAGAAAACCGAACTGCATTGGGGCCGGCAACTGGTCGAGGAGGAAGGGCCCTCCGAAACCCTGCTTCAGGACCTTATCGATGCCGTCGACCATGCCGCGGACGACCCCCACATTCAGGCCGTCTACCTTGACCTGCGCCGGCTGCAAAGCGCCGGGCTGAGCAAGCTTCAAGAGATAGGGGACGCCTTGAAGCGTTTTCGGGAATCGGGAAAACCGATCATCGCCTGGGGCGATTTTTTCAACCAGCGCCGCTACTACCTCGCCGCCCATGCCGATCGGGTCTACGTTCACCCCATGGGGGGGGTGCTGCTGACCGGGCTGGGGGTTTATCAAAACTACTACCGCAGTGCCCTCGACTTGCTGCGCGTGCAGTTTCACGTTTTCCGCGTGGGCCACTACAAATCGGCCCTGGAGCCGGTTCTGCGCGACGACATGTCGGATTTCGACCGGGAGGCGAACACGGCGGTGCTGAACATCCTGTGGAGCGCCTACACCGCCGATGTGGCCGGGCTGAGAGGTGTGACCGCGGCATCGATAGATGACTATATCAACCGCCTGCCCGGGCACCTGGCCGACGCCGGCGGGGATATGGGATCTCTGGCGTTGACCTTCCGCCTGGTGGACGGGCTTCGAACCCGCGACGAGCTGCGCGTGGAGCTGATCCGGCTGGTGGGTGAAGATGCCCGTGAAAAAACCTTCAATCAAGTGGCGTTTGCGGACTACCTGAAGGCCCACCGGGCCTCATCCCCGGCCGAGAAAGAGACCGCGGCAGTCGGGGTCGTCATGGCGCAGGGCATTCTCCTCGAAGGCACCCAGCCGGCCGGAAGAATCGGCGGGGACTCGCTCTCCGCTCTGATCCGACAGGCGCGCGGCGATAAACGGATTCGGGCCCTGGTGGTCCGGATCGACAGCCCGGGTGGCAGTGCGTTCGCCTCGGACCAGATCCGGCGCGAGCTGGAGCTCGCCCGTTCGGGCGGTCTGCCGGTGGTGGTCTCGATGGGCTCCGTGGCAGCCTCCGGCGGCTACTGGATCGCCACGGCGGCCGAGGAAATCTGGGCGGCACCGACCAGCATCACCGGGTCGATCGGCATTTTCAGTGCATTTCCGACTTTCGAAAAGAGCCTTCAGAGCATCGGTATTCGCAATGACGGAGTCGGCACCACGCTCCTCGCCGATGCGTTCAACCCCAACCGGCCCATGAACCCGTTGGTGGCCCAGTCCCTGGACCAACTCATGCAGCAGGGCTACCGCGTGTTCATCGACCGGGTGACCGCGGGGCGAAACATGACGGTGAGCGACGTCGCCAAAATCGCCGATGGACGGGTGTGGGCCGGACAACATGCGGTGGAGATCGGCCTGGTGGACAAATTAGGCCACCTCCGGGAGGCAATCGCGTCCGCCGCACAGCGGGCCGGTCTGGAACGCTACCAGGTTGAGGTCCTCGAACCGCCGCTGACCCGCAGAGAGAGGCTCATCCGACAGATCAGTGATTGGCTGATGCGCGCCTGGCATGGCGCAGGGGCACCATCACTGCCCACTGAGCTTGCCTGGTTGAAAACCCAGGTCTCGCCGCTTCACGACCTGCTGCAGCTAAAAGACGCCGGCGGGCTCTATGCGTATTGCCTTAACTGCGGCGGCCTTTGATCGCTGACGTTTTTGGGCCGGTGCCGGGCCCGAAACCGCTGCGTGTTCATGACGGCGGACGCACGAATCCTTACACCGCCGGGGGGGGGTTGAATGAAAGATAAAAAGGCGATCAAAAGGGATATTATAGACAAGTTTCGTTCCATGAACGCCGTCAGAGACGAGATGCTCCCGGCGCACTGGCTGGAGCTGGTCTACCTGAAAAAGCTGACAGCCAACGACATGAAGACGTTCAAGCGGGCGATTCAGGAACTGATATCGGTCGGGATCGTCGAAAATGTCGAGGGGACCGGCCTGAACCTTCGGCTCACTGAAAAAGGAGAGAACCTGATTTACTCGGGTGAAGCCCAAAAGTCGGGGGGTGAACCGGGGCAGGACGGCGGCCGCTTCCAGTTCACCGGTTCAGAGGCCTGAAGCGGGCTGGCATCAAGAAAAACAAAAGGCGGCGCCACGTCATCCATGGAGGCCGCCTTTTTTGGGTTCGATTCGATCGTCACTTGAGCAGATTGTTCAACAGGGACTCCCGAATCATCTTACCGGCGATGGCATCCGGCTTAATCTCGTAAGCCCCGCTCTCGATTTGTGACCTGAGTTGGGCCACCTTGTCCATGCGCACATCCGGCACGGTCTGCAATTGTTTTTGAGCCTCCTGGATGCGCCGCGCGGTATCGGAAATCACAACCGTGTCGTCTTTGATCGCCTGCTCACGAACCGTTTTATCGCCCAGGGGCTCGGGTTTCTGCCGGCCCTGCACCTGATTGATGTAGGCATCAATCGCAACAGTTTGATTTTTATCTATAATTTCCATTTTAGATCTCCTTTGCCATCCGCGTTACCGGATCGCTGGACCTGTTCATCAGTTTAGCAAAAGGCACGCAACGAGTCAAACCGCACCGTGGCTGTCGTTTGATACCTATATCGGGATTTCCGTCTGGAACTTTAGCTTTTTTTTTCACATTTTTTTGCATTTTCCAAAAACCCGGGGCGATGGTGTTTCGAGATCCATTTCGTTATGATGTCAGAGAGGACCACCCGGCGGCGGGAGGGAGGGCATGCGTCTCGAAGATGTCGGAAGCTACCAAAAGGCCCTGAGCACGGCCTTGCGTATCCTGTCGCGCCGGGATCACTCGGTCCTTGAACTGCGGCGGAAGCTGGTGCGAAAAGGGCTCCCGGCGGATGCGATTGAACGCGTCCTCGCAGAGTGTCTGGGCCTGGGATACCTGAATGACGAGCGCGCTGCGTTGGCGCTGATCGACCGCTTCAAACGCAAGGGGTGTGGCCTCCGCCGCCTCCGCTTCGAACTCACGCAACGCGGGCTGTCCGGGGATGAAGCCATCGCCGTGCTGAACAATTTCTTCACCCCCGAGGATGAACGCAAGCTGGCCTGGCGCACGCTGGAACGAAGATGGAGGAGCTATCCCGCAGGGGAAGATGAAACGAAAAAAAGAGGCCGGGCTCAGCGGTTTCTGTCCGGACGCGGCTTTTCAGAGGCAAGCATCCGCACGGCACTCGACCGCCTGGACCACGTGACTCGCGGTGAGCACGAAGATCTGCACGGTCCGGCACAGTAAGACGCACGTCGACCGGGCTGCGGGGGGCATGCTGTCCGGGGACGCGCAAGTGACGGCGGTTCTCAGAAAGGGGGTCGTGTCAGAGCGACTCCCCGGAGAACGTGTTGCACTGCCCGACGTTTCCCGTGTCGAACCCCCGCTTGAACCAGCGCATCCGCTGCGCGGAGCTTCCATGGGTGAAGGAATCCGGAGTGACGTACCCCCCGGACTGGCGCTGAAGGCGGTCATCCCCGATGCTGCTGGCGGCGTTGAGGGCATCCTCGATGTCGCCCTCCTCTAAAATATTGCGGGTCCTGTGGGCATGGTAGGCCCACACGCCGGACAAGCAGTCCGCCTGAAGCTCCATCATGACCGACAGGCGGTTCGCCTCGGTCTGGCTGGCGCGCTCTCGCAGGGACTGGACCTTGTCGGCGATGCCGAGCAGGTTCTGCACATGATGGCCGATCTCGTGGGCAATCACGTAGGCCTGGGCGAAGTCTCCAGGGGCACCGAAGCGTGTCTGGAGGTCGCGGTAGAAGCTCAAGTCGATGTAGACCTTGCCGTCGGCCGGGCAGTAAAATGGCCCGACCGCGGCCGAGGCGAGGCCGCAGGCGGATTCCACCGCTTCCGAGAAGAGCACCAGCGTGGGCTCCTCGTAGGTCTTGCCCATGCTTCGGAACAATTCGTGCCACACATCCTCGGTGTCGGCGAGCACCACCGCGACGAATTCGGCCAGCCGGTTCTCCTCGGGGCCGCTCGTGGTGGGGGCACTGCGGGATGAGGGACCGGGGACCTGCAACGGGTTCTGCTGCAACACGATGGAGGGGTCCACCCCGAAATAAAGGGCGATCAGCACCAGGACCAGGGTACCGATGCCGCCGCCCGCAACCCCCCGCGAGACCCGCCTGCCGCGGCGGTCCTCCACACGATCGCTGCGCCTGCCATCCTCCCACCGCATTTC
>JBFYWX010000467.1:0-6215 GCA_041310825.1 Desulfobacteraceae bacterium
ACCCAGTCGCTCGAACTTGCGGGCGGCTCCGGCGACCTCGCGCTGACCACGGTCCAAAAACCGGCCGGCCTGCGCGTGGATCCGGAAGCTCACGTGCTGCGCCGGCTGGCCGCTTCCGAAATCCCCCCGGCCGTGAACGCCCTGAAAAGCGCGCGGGCGGTGACCGTGGTGCTCGCCGGGAGCTCCTCCCCCGACGCCCGGCGACTGGCCGACATCCTTGTCAGGTCCTTGGGACTGAGGCAGGCCAGGGTTTTTTCGGAGAAGGAGCTCGGTCCCGTCCCGCCGGCGGACCGGGACCTGATCCTGGTCGGCCTGCCGCGCGAGCCGGCCTGGTGGCCCGTTCTTCCGCCCGGTGTAGAACTGGGGCCGGGGCGTTTTAAGGTCAGCGGAGAAGTCTTCGACCAGGAGGCCGACACCTTTTTCGGGGTGCTGCGTCACCCCCAGGCGGAAGACCGCGTCCTGGCCATACTGCACCCTCTGGGCCGGGCCGGTTCGGAGGCCGCGACCGCCAAGATCACCCACTACGGGCGATACGGGCTGCTCGCCTTCCGGGACGGGGCCAACCGAATCAAGGACTCCGAGCCGGAGGGGCCATCACCCGTTTCCCTGCGGTGGAATTCCACCCAAAAATGAGGTATAATTGTCAACACGAGTGGCATCCCGCATGACGGAAAAAATCATCATTATCGCGATCGCGCTGATGCTCGCCGCCGGGGCCGTGCTGTCGACCACCGGCGACCAGCCGGTGCTCGACTTGGAGTCGGGGGGCCGCCGCATGCTGGCCGATATCGCGCCGGAGCTATTGAAAAGCCGGATCGTCCTGGTGGGGGAGCTCCACGCGACGGCGGCCCACCACCGCGCCCAGTTGCGGGTAATTCAGGCCCTTCACGAAGCCGGGGCCCGCGTGGCGGTCGGCCTGGAGATGTTCCGGCGGGACAGCCAGAAGGAGCTGGACCGCTGGGTCAGCGGCGAGATGAGCCCGCAGGAGTTTCAAGCCGTCTTCGCCGACAACTGGGGGTTTCCCTGGGACAGCTACCGCATGGTTTTTGAATATGCCCGCCGGCACAAGATCCCGCTGATCGGACTCAACGTTTCGCGCGAGATCACGCGGCAGGTGGCGCGGGGCGGGTTTCAATCCCTCAGCGAGGAGCAACGCGGCCAGCTCGCGGATGTGACTTGCAGCGTCGATGAGGACTACACGCGGTATATCCGCAGCGCCTACGGCGCCCACGCCCACGGCAGCATGAACTTCACTTTCTTCTGTGAAGCTCAGATGGTCTGGGACGTGGCCATGGCGGTTCACGCGCTGAGCCACATCCAGGCTCACCCGGAGGCCGTCGTGGTGGTTCTGACCGGCGTCGGACATGCCCGCAAGGGGGCCATCCCCCGTCAGATCGGCCAGCGTTCACCGGTGGCCACCACGGTGTTTTTGCCGGAAGTCCCGGGCAGCTTCACCCCGGAGACCGTCGACCGGCAGGACGCGGACTACCTGATGCTGGAGTTGAACTAATGGTCACCGGCATGAATTTCTGCAGCCACTGCGGCAACCCTCTGACGTTGGGGACCCCGCCGGGGGACGACCGGGAACGGTTCGTCTGCGCCGCCTGCGGCGCCGTCCACTACCAGAACCCGCGGGTGGTGGTCGGCTGCATCGTGGAGCATCGGAAGCGGATCCTGCTCTGCCGCCGGGCCATCGATCCCTGCTACGGGAAATGGACTCTCCCGGCCGGCTACCTCGAAAACGGGGAGACAGTGGAGGCCGGAGCGGTGCGCGAGACCCACGAGGAGGCCGGCGCCCGGATCGAGGCCCTCGCGCCCTACCGGATGTTCAACATTTGCCACATCAACCAGATCTACCTCATCTTCCGCGCGCGGCTGGCGGACGGACGGTTCCAGCCGGGCAAGGAGAGCCTGGACGTCGGCCTTTTCGCGGAGGGCGAAATCCCCTGGGACGACATCGCCTTCAGGGTCATATCGGAAACGCTTCGGGTCTATTTCCGAGACCAGGCCGAAGGGGTGTTCCCGTTCATCATCAGCGAGATTGCCCCGGCCACCCGGCCGGCGATCGATCACCGGCAATGACCACCGAACTCGCTCATCGAGACAGGGTGAAGAGGCGGCACCCGCCCGCCTCGGCCCCCCTCGCCCTGCTGACCGCCGTCCTGATCCTGCTGGCGGTCGGCTGCGGTGAAGAGCGCCCGGCGCAGAGGTCCGCCACCCCGCCCAGCGACGACAGCTTCACGTTTTTCGAGCTCGGGGCACTCTCCCCCTATTCGGAGGAGGTCCGACGGCGGTTGCGGGATCAACTCGGCAACGAATCCATCGCCCACCGCAGCATCATCGACCTCGAGACCCACACGCCCGGGTTGCTGGAGACTCACCTTCCGGAGCTTGACGCGCTCAACCGCCGTTTGAACGACCCGCCCGGGGAAAGGGTGGACCACGAGGTCGTCAAGCTCATGTACCGTTATGCGCGTCAGCGAAACGTGCCGTTCGATTATGTCGAGCTTGTTTTTTCAGGCTCCTCGCAGATGCCCATCTTATTCCACATCCGCTTCAAAGCCGACGAGGCCGGCACCGTGGAGGCCCTGCGCCGCAGGCACGGCGAGCCTCAGGTGATTGACTGGGAGGGCTCCGCCGGACAGTCCCTGGTCTGGCGCCGGGAGGCCGACGTGCTGATCGTATCGCGGGTGCCGGACCGTTTAGGGGAGATCGGCCATCGCATCAGTTTTTATTTCACGGCGAACATCGAGGCGATGCTCAGGGCGGAAGAGGAGGAGCGGGAGCGGAAAGCGCGCGAGCGGCGCAAGACCGGAAAAACCGCTTTCTGAGCCGTCACCTGTCGCCCGCCGCCGGTCGCCGGTGTCCGTGCCCATTCCCGGTCGTTCAAAAGCCGATTTCGGGTGACCCGAAAAGATACGAAAATCATATTTACGCCGGGAAGAGATTCGTGTATACTTAAAAATTCCGGCTTGACTAAGCAAGCGCCGCATCTTCCGTCTTTAATGCCCATCCAGAAATGGTGGGTTGCGGCTTAGACCAAGGCCGCCGCGATGCGGCATCCATCCCGCCAAAGGCTGGATAATGCGGCATGGCCCGCAGGCGCCATTTCCGGATGGAAACACACTGATCATGCGCACAGCCTTCCGGGGTGGCCGTTGGGCCGATTCGACGACATTCTGCTGCGGCTTCAGGAATGGATCCTGTTCTGGCGGCCCCTGCCGACCGGCAGGTTGTCCAGGATCGCCGCGGCGCACCGGCTGTGGGTCGCCTCGCAGCGGAGAGAGGGAACCCGTGCGGTCCTGAGCGGGGGCAATCTGAGGGGTGCTGACTGGGCGAGTGCCGACCTGCGGGGGGCGGACCTGAGCGGGGCGAACCTGGCGCAAAGTGTGATGACCGTGAGCAACCTGCGCGAGGCGGACCTGAGCGGGGCCGACCTGCGGGGGGCGGATATCAGCAGCGCCGACCTGCGCGCGGTGAACCTGAGCGGGGCGCAGGCGGCCGGCGTCGATCTGAGCCGTGCCGATCTGAGCCTGGCCGACATGAGCCGCGCCACGCTGGACGGCGCCCTGCTGCGCAGCGCCACCCTCTACCGCACCTGCCTCAAAGGGGCCGAACTTGCCGGTGCCGACCTTTCGGGGGCGGATCTGCGCGAGGCCAACCTGAGACAGACGGACCTGAGCCGCGCCGATTTGAGCTATGCCAACCTGACCCGGGCCGATTTGAACCAGGCCACCCTGGCGGCGGCGGATCTGAAATTCGCCAACCTCTTCCGGGCCTTCCTGCGGGGGGCCGACTTGAGGATGGCCGACCTGCAGGGCGCCGATCTCTCCGGGGCAGATCTGCGCGAGGCCGATCTCGGGCAGGCCCGGCTGACGGCGGACCAGCTGGCATCGGCTGTTTTAGACGGATCCACCACCTTGCCCGGCCGGATGGCGCCGCCGGGAGTGTAGGATACGCGTGCCGGCGTGGTGGACCGCCTCACGCACGTACATGCCGCCTGGTATCATTGGCACTGGGGTTTTGACGCGAGCTTTGCATCCCAGGCCGGCCGGGAGCAAAAGTGCGAATTGGTGCTTTACTGATTCCATATTTAAATCCATCAAGGAGACTCACATGAAACATGCTAAATTGCTGTTGGTGCTGGCGGTGGCGGCCTTTCCCTTCCTGGTGTGGGCGGCGGACAAGGCGGGGGCGCCCGCCCCGGCGCTGAAGAGCTTCGAAGAAAAGCTGGGCTACATCATGGGCCGGGAGATCGGCCAGAGCATCAACGAGGCCCCCTCCAAAATCGACATCAACGCCTTCATCCGCGGCGTGCAGGATGCGGTTCAGAAGCGCCCGTCGACCATAAGCCCCGAGGACGAGGAGGCCATCAAGGCCGAATTCTCGAACCGGATGCAGGCGGAGCAAACCGCCAAGATGGCCGCCCTCTCCGAGGAGAACCGCAAGAGCGAGGAGGCCTTCCTCGCCAAGAACAAATCCGCCAAAGGGGTCCTCACCACTGCGAGCGGCCTGCAGTATGAAGTGATCACCGCGGGCACCGGCGCAAGGCCCAAGGAGACCGACCGGGTGAAGGTCAACTACCGCGGCACCCTTTTAGATGGGACCGAATTCGACAGCTCCTACGCCCGCAACCAGCCGGCGATGTTCGCCGTCAACGGGGTGATTCCCGGCTGGACGGAAGCGCTGCAGTTGATGCAGCTGGGCGGGAAGTACCGCATCTGGGTGCCTTCCAAGCTGGCCTACGGTGACCGCGGGGCCGGCCGGGCCATCGGGCCCAACGCCATGCTGATCTTTGAGGTCGAGCCGCTCGAGATCGTCAACAACTGACGGGCGGCCTTGCATTTCAGAAAGAAGTGGCTAACGTAGCGCATCCAACCAACTGCAATGGATTGCCGGAAAAAGGAGGGGACCCATGAAGGAGAAACGCAATCTGCATCTGAAGGTCCAGGAGCTCTGCGACTGCTTTGCCACCACCAATCCGCTCAAGGAGATGTCGGTGCTCGGCCAGGACAAGGACAAAGAGGAAGCCGCGCTGAAGTGGCTGGCGTTGGCCGTCCTGCACGGGGTCGAGACCAACGCCGAGGAGATCACGCTCACCCGCCGTGAAGGCGGAAAAGTGGTGGTGACGGCCGAATACCGCGAAGCCGACCTGCCCTCGCCGGGGGCCGAGGTGGGCAGCAAGATCCTGGAGGCGGTACGCGAGATCACCCACATCGAGGGGGAGAAGGGCAAGAGCGCCCTGGCGCTGGGGATCCGCAACGACAGCCTCGAGCTCACGATCAAGCTGAAAGTCAAGAAAGACGAGGAAGAGGTGACCATCGAATTCCCCGATTGACGCCGACCACCGTGGGTGTATCGCCAGGGGGGCCGCACGGGTCGCAGCCCCCCTGGCGTTTGTTTTTTCGCCCCCGGCGGCCTCCCGCCGACGCTTGATCTCCGACCGCAGTCCATGTAAGTAGTGCCTATCCAGAAACGGCGTCTTACGGTCCATGCCGGCGTTCTCGCTTTTCGCAATCCTCGACGGTGTCTTACACCGCCTGCGGTTGCGAAATCGCTGCGGCCTTGGCCTTGGCCTGGGCCGTAATCCACCATTTCTGGATGGGCACCAAGTAGGAGCCGCATCCAATCCGTATCGAAGGAGCCAGACTCTCGATGAGCGACCAACCGAACAAGATCATCTACTCGATGATCCGGGTGAGCAAGTACTACGATAAACGGCCGGTGCTGGAGGATATCTCGCTCTCCTATTTCTACGGAGCCAAGATCGGGGTGCTCGGGCTGAACGGTTCGGGCAAGAGCTCGCTACTGCGCATTCTGGCCGGAGCGGACAAGGAGTTCGTCGGCCAGACGGTCATCTCGCCGGGGCTGAGCGTGGGCTTGCTCGAGCAGGAGCCGCGCCTGGACGAATCCAAGACGGTGCGGGAGATCGTGGAGGAAGCCGTGCGGGAGACGGTCGACCTCCTCGATGAGTTCAACCGCATCAACGAGAAGCTGGCGGAGCCCATGTCCGACGGGGAGATGAGCAAGGTACTCGACCGGCAGGCGGCGGTGCAGGAGCGGCTCGAGGCACGGGACGCCTGGGACCTCGACGCACGCCTGGAGATGGCCATGGACGCCCTGCGCTGCCCGCCCCCGGAGATGAAGACCGGCGTGCTCTCCGGCGGCGAAAAACGGCGGGTGGCCCTGTGCCGCATCCTCCTCAAAAACCCGGA
>JBFYWX010000491.1:0-4444 GCA_041310825.1 Desulfobacteraceae bacterium
GTGAGCTGCTGCCGGGGGGCCGCTTTCAGCGGGTCGTTGGCGCCGTGCCCGAACGACCGCGCAAGCCGGACCCGACCGCGGCCCGTGAGATCGCGGCCGGGCTCGGTCTTGACCCGTGCGACTGCGTCTATGTGGGCGATTCCGCGGTCGACATCGAGACCGCCACGGCGGCGGGCATGTTCCCGGTCGGGGTGCTCTGGGGATTTCGGCCGCAGGCGGAGCTTGCCGCGGCCGGGGCCCGGAGGCTGATCAGCGAGCCGGCTGAGCTTCTGGCGTGGATCACCGGAGGCGCCGGCGACAATTAAGGCCCTCCCCCTTGCATTTCGCCTGCTGCTGTTGAAGCTTCTATCTAAATTCCGATTATCTGTTAGCCTCGCAAACGGTCCCGTTCACGAAAAATAGAGCACAACGTTAGAACTGGTTTCATAACCCCGTCTAACGGCTGGGGGCTGCGTTGCAGGCCTCTCGAACGTGCTCACAACCTGTTAAGGTTGCTGCGCTTTCGAATCGGCCTGCGCCTTGCCCGCAACCGTGATCCGAGGTTGTGAAACCAGTTCTATGCAATTTGGGTCGGAAGAAAGCGTGTATGTGTACGGGAACGTGAACGGGTACGAAGAGCAGATCAGCATAGCAAGGGACCGCAAGAACGTTGAACAGTGCGCTTTAAACAAGCGTCTGACCAGATATGATGGACTCGTAAAAAGTCCCTGACACAGACGACTTTGTAAAAAGCCCAAGATCAAGGCGCGCGAATTCCGTGTCGCGAGGCGTATCCCGCCATGGCGGGACCGCAGCGACCATCCCGCCATGGCGGGACAGATATTGGGGTTTTTACGAAGTCGTCAGATGTGGAGGCTGCCATGAAACGCATACGCCTGTGTTCGCTTCTCCTCCTCGCGCTGCTGGCGATCGGCGGCTGTGCGGACACGCGCCAGATGACCGCCGAAGAGCGTGAGGCCATCCGCCGGTCGAACGCGGCCTACGAGTGCTCGAGAGGTCCGTGAGGCGGCGGTTGAGGGAACGCCGCCTCGACAAGGGGTGTTGCGGATCCCCATGGCGGTGATGCCTTTTCTGCCGGTTGCTGGCCTGGCGTCCTTGTGGGAGCGGCTCCCGGCCTTCGCAGCCAGGCTGCTCCGGCGGAGTCGGCTCCAGCCGCGATGATGTTACAAGCTGCGGGAGAGTGCCAAGAGGTTCTTGTTGATCGCGACCCGGGTCTGGGGCTGAATGAGATCGTGCCGGTCCTCCCGGAACGGAAGGTAGGCAAGCCGGTGACCGGTCGGGCGGATCTCGACGGTGGGGAGTATTTCGGCTGCGAGTCGCACGGGCTTCAGGATCCCGGAAAGCGTCACCGTGAGGCTCTCTGCGGCATGCGCCGCCGGGAGGCTTGCCGCATGATGCCGGCGGGGGGGTAGGCCCGGGGCGATCATCTCCTGGGGTTGGGTCAGGGTCAGACTCTCCGCCAGACGCAGAAAGGCCGACGCCCTGAGCTTGAAGGCCGGGGTCCAGAAGCAAAACGGGCGCAGTTCGAACGCCGGCATGAGAACTTTGGGCAGGTTGGCCACCCGCACCAGGTCGGCATAGGTGGCAAGCGCTAGCCCCGCGATCGCGCAGGGGGTCAACCAGAAGGGCAGGAAGGTGACGTCCACCTCCGATTCTTTCAGCCATCCGCACTCGACCCGCTCCAGGGCCTCCCCCGCCGGGGCCCAGGCGGAGCTGCAGTTCCGGCACAGCAGCACCAGCGCATCGCGCTCGGCCTCGAGGTCCCAGCCGCAGGCGGGACAAAGCGCGGGCAGGAAGCTGACCCCCGCGGTGAGCCTTCCGGCCGCCCCCGCCGCGGCATCCCACCCATCCGGGACCGCCCCGATCGGTGCGTCGAGAACCCCGTCCCGGAGTTTTTGGTCTGCGTAAAAAGGCGCGTAGACCAGGCCCATGGCCTCTCCCAGATGGGCAGCCGCCAGCGCCGGGGATGACCTGCTGCGGGAAAAGCGCTGTTGAAAGCGATCCAGGGTCGCCCCAAACGAACGCGAGGGCGGGATGAAGCGGCCCTCCGTCTCCGGAGTGGCAAACTTCAGTTTCATGGCCTGGGCGCGCAGTCCCAGCGTGCGGGGCACGTGCTCGAGATCGACCCCGAGCTGGGTGGCGTCGACATATTGGTGGTCGACGCCACCCGGCAGGGCAAAAAGCATGAACCCCTTGAAGCGCCAGTAAGGGGCATAAATCAGCTCCCGGCCCGCCGGGCGGCAGGCGGGCAGCGCGTAGCGAAAGTAATCACGGCTCGTCAGCACCGACCGGACGCGACAGAACGGACAGACCACCAGCCGGTCGGTCTCCTCGAGGGCGGCCGGGGCGCCGCACTGCGGGCACCGGCATTCGATGCGGAACGCCGTCACAGCTTCTCACCGCAGTCGTTACAGAACTCCGACCCGGCCAGGCTCTCCGCGCCGCAGTGTTTGCAGAACTGCTTGCCGGGCGCCGTCGCCGTCGCCAGGCCGCAGCGCGAGCAGAACTTGGCGTTGGGCGGAAGATTCTTGCCGCAGCGGGCGCACTGGTCGAAGACGACCAGCTGGTGCCCGCACTGCGGGCAGAATTTCGAATCCGCGGGCACTTCGCTTTTGCACTCCGGGCAGGGGGTCCGGGCCTCCGGTGGTGGTGGCGCGGCGCCCGGTTTCGCGGCGCTGAAATACTGGGCGAACATGGCCGGCAGCATGAGCCCCAGGCTCGTGCCCATGCCCGTCCCCGCGCCGCCCTCACCCTGTGCGGCCTTCTCCATCGCCATGGCGGCCTTCATCTGCAGGAGCTTTTCCATGTCCTTGAAAACCCCCATGCGGCTGCGATCATCGATGGCCTGTTGCACTTCCGGCGGCGGGGTGATCGAATTGGTGTAGAGGTGGGTGAGGCGGATCCCGAAATGGCTGAAGTCCTCTTCGAGCCGCCGGCTCAGCCCTTCGGAGAGCTCATCGTACTTGGCGGGCAGGTTCAGCAGGGAATCGAGCGTCTGGCCCATGTAGTCGTTGAAACGGGAAACGATGACGCGGTTCAGGTATTCCTCAATCTCCTCGGTCGTGAACATCCCCTGGGTTCCCACCAGGCTGTTGATGAAGAGGACCGGCTGGACCACCTGAAGGTTGAAGACCCCGAACGCGCGCAGGCGTACCAGACCGAGCTCCTCATCCTTGAATGCGACCGGTTCCCGTGTCCCCCACTTGAGGTTGGTGAAGACTTTGAGGTTGACGAAGTAGACCTCGGCCCGCAAGGGGCTCGTGAGGGCCCAGGGGATGCTCGCCAGCTTGGTCAGAATGGGGATGTTGGCGGTTTTCAGGGTGTGGCGGCCCGGCCCGAAGACCCCCACGGCCTTGCCTTTGTAGAAGAAAACGGCGGCCTGGCTTTCGCGCACGGTCAGCTGTGCGCCGTACTTTATCTCTCCGGAGCCCGCCTGCGGCAGCCGGTGTACGATCTGTCGGCCCGACTCGTCGAACCACTCCAGGTTTTCAAGGAAAACCAAGTTGTTGTCAGCCATCAGGGCCTCCTTTGCGGGGTTTTGACGCGGCGGCCTGACCGCCGCCGGCTTCTCCCGACAGTATCGGCACTGACCCCGGCAACCTTGAGGCGGACTCCCCCACGGCTTGCCGGGCGGCTGAGAGGCTTTATCATGGGCTCACGCCGGGAGCTCCGGCGGAAACGCTAATAGACCGGAGGTGGGTGCCATGCTGAGAATTTCCAAATCGACCCGGCGTAGTCCCGCGGAGATCCTGAGTCAGGCCGAGCGATTTTTCGGAAAAGGCGGTGAGGGCTTGGTTCAGACCGGGCGAAACGACTGCTGTATTTCGTTCGAAGGGACCGGGGGGCACGTGGCGGTGACCCTCTCCGAAGAGGGCCAGGAACGTACGGTGGAGATCGAAACCCGGGAGTTCGAATACCAGGTGAGAAGGTTCCTGGAACGGATCTGAACCGCGCTCGTCAGCGGTCGCTACCGGGTGGCGAGCCAGTAGACGACGGGCAGGATGCAGGCAGCCATTATCAGGAGGCCCGGGGGGCTCAGGTAGGGTGTGTGCCAGGGGAGTTTTTTCAGGCGCGCTCGGCGCAACTTGGCCAGAAACCAGTTGCCCAAGATGATCGCGCCGATCAGGACCGAGATGAGTTTGAGGAGTTGAACCAACAGGGGCATCGTGGGCACCACCGGTGCGTATTAGCTGACGTCACCGAAATTATCGTTGATATTTTGTCGGTTTATAGTATAGTCGATGCTCATCCCGGCCGCGGTCTCTTGGCTCCGGGTGGGAGTGAGCCTGGCGCGCCTGGAGGGATTTGAACCCCCGGCCTACGGATTAGAAGTCCGTTGCTCTATCCAGCTGAGCTACAGGCGCCCGGCCGCGAATCGGCAGGGTGTTAGTAACACAAGTGCTGAAGGCTGTCCATACCCGCCGCGTGCATCCTGCCGCGTCGG
>JBFYWX010000498.1:0-4623 GCA_041310825.1 Desulfobacteraceae bacterium
GTGAATTCCTCGATCAGTAAGTTTGTGAAACAGCGCCGCCGCGTCAGGGCACCATCACCGGGCGCTCGCGGATCTTGCGGCTGTGGACGCTCTCGAACACGGTATTAATCTCATCCAGCGGGAAGGTTTTGACGAACGGTCCGAGCGCGACCTTGCCGCTCAGCACGAGATTGAGGGCGGCCGGGTAGTGCTCCGGTACGCAGCCCCAGTTGCCGCGAGCGGTCGCGTGAAACGCCATCAGGTTGGAGAGGCGGATGTCCACCGTGGCCATGGTGAAGCCGACCACCGCCAGCGCGGCGCCGAAGGTGAGCAGCCCGAAGGCGGTCTGCTGGCCCGCGGCCGTGCCGGAGGTTTCGAAGATCTTCCACTCCGTCCGCCGCCGGCCCTTCTCCTTGACGAGATCGGAGACCGCCTTGCGCAGGTCCTTGAAGGCCAGCTCCTTGGAGTTGAAGGTGGCGTCGGTGTAAGGGGCGATGGCCGAGAGCTTCTCCGGGTCGACGTCGATCGCGATCACGAGCGCCCCCATGGACTTGGCGATCTGGGCCCCGAAACCGCCAACGCCGCCGATGCCCACGAAAATGGCCGTGTCGAGGCCGTTCAGCCCGGATTCCTTGATCGCCTGGTAGGGGGTGGTCAGGGCGTCGGCCACGACGGCGAGCTCCGCCAGGCTGACCCCGGAGGAGCCGGCGGGGCGTCCGTCGGCGGCGAGCGGCACCTCGCAGAGCTGGTCGGCGGGGACGACGATATGGCTCGCGAAGCCCCCTTGGATGTCGTTTCCGGGCATCTTCTGGGCGGCGCAAATGTTGCCGAAGCCGCGCTGGCAGACATCGCACCCCCCGCACGGCATGACCGCCGGTACGATCACGGCTTTGCCCTGCCAGCGCTCGGCGCCGGCCCCGGCCGCCTCCACCATGCCGCTGATCTCATGCCCCAGTGTGAGCGGCAAGGGGGACTTGGTGCGCACCCCGTCGTAGAAAAAGCCCAGGTCGGTGTGGCATACCCCGCAGCCGACGACGCGCAGACGCACCTCTCCTGCGCCGGGCGCCGGAACGGGCCCCTCCACCCGCTTGAGCGATTGCTTGGGTTCCACCATCTGCCAGGAAATCATGCTCATGACGGCACCTCCCAGTTTTGCGCGTGTATGACCGATGATCGGCCGGAGACGTCCGGCGCGCGGTCGCTACTTTCCCTTGAATTCCGGTCTCCGGCGGCCGACCGCGGAGAGCCCTTCGAGCGCATCGGCCGTTGCAAAAATCTCCTGCAGCCGCCCCAGTTCGACCTCGACGGCTTCCCGCATCGTCAGCCCCGCCTGCCGGTCGATGATCTCATCGGCGATCCGCAGGGCCAGGGGAGCCTTGTATCCGAGGGTTTTGACCACTTTTCCGGCGAGCTCGGCGTTCGCGCCCTCCGGGCTCTTGCCAGCGAGAAGCGCCGCGACCTTGCCCGTGTCGAAGAGCGCGGCGAGGGGTTTGAACTTTCCCGGGATCTCGCGCAGGGCGTACTTCTCCGGTTTGGCCCCGGCGGCCAGGGTCTGGAGAACTGCGTCCACCCCTGCGGGTTCGACCAGCTTGGTGACGATGCCGAGGGCCAAGGCATCAGCCGCGCTGATGAAGGCCCCGGTGAAAGCGAAGTACTTGGCGAGCGCCGGCCCCACGTGGCGCGCCGTGCGCAGCATGCCGCCGAGCCCCGGGAAGATGCCGATCCCGGTCTCCGGGAAGGCCATGGAACCGGCCGGGGTGGCGACGATGGCCTGGCAGGCGAGGGCGAGCTCGCTGCCGCCGCCGAGCGACAGCCCGTCCAGGAGGGCGATGGTGAGCTTCTTGGACTCCTCGATCCGCAGGAACAGCTCGTGGCCTTTGCGCGTGAAGGCGACGATGTCCGGGATGCGGCCGGCCTTGATCTTTTCCACGAAGTAGCGGATATCGGCCCCGGCCACGAAGGCCTTGCCGGCCCCCTGAAAGACGATGGCCCGTACGTCGGCATCGGCCTCGGCCTGGGTGAACCGGCGCTCGATCTGGGCCACGACGGTCTCGTTCAAGGCGTTCATGGCCTCGGGCCGGTTCAGGGTGATGAAGGCCATGCCGTTTTTGACTTCGAGGTCGACGAAGTTGAACTCGAAGGGCTTGCCCTGCCGGTGCTGATTCTCCAGGATGGCTGGCATTTTGAAATCGGGGTAGGCGCGGCAGATTCTCTGGACCACTTCATAGGTCTTGGCGATGCCGATCTTGTTCATGATCTCGAAGGGACCCAGGGCCCAGCGCAGCCCGATCTTGGCCCCGCGGTCGGTGTCTTCGATCGAGGCCACCCCCTCGTCCACCAGGGCCGCGGCCACCCCCAGACAGACCCCGAGAAAGCGGTCGACGATGGCCGGGAGCTTGGCTTCGTCCACCGGACCCGCTAGGTTCCAGGCCTCCTTCTTCCCCACTTGGGCCTTTAAAATCGGGGACGGCGCGTAGAAGGGCCCCAGTTCGTTGCCGAGCGTCGTCGCCGCATGCAGCGCAATCGGGATCCCGGTGACGTTCATAAGCTCGAAGGGCCCCATGCCGATCCGAAAGGCCCGCTTGCCGGCCTCCTCGATGGTGGGAATGCCGGCGACCCCCTCGGCGAGCATCCGGGCGGCCTCGTTCAGGAAGGGCACGAAGAAGCGGTTCACGGCAAATCCGGGGGCATCCTTGACGAGGATCGAGGTCTTGCCGTGCAGCTTCGCTGCCAGGAGCGATGTCTCCAACGTGCCCCGGCTGGTGCCCGCGTGCGGGATCACTTCGAGCAGGCGGTTTTTGGCCGGGTGGTAGAAGTAGTGCAGGCCGACGAAGCGGTCGGGCCGCGCGATCTTCTCCGCGAACTCCCGCACGTAGAAACTGGAGGTGTTGGTGGCGAGGATGGTCTTGGGCGCGCAGATCTGATCGAGTCGTTGGAAGAGGTCGGTTTTGACCTGCTTGTCTTCGAAAACGGCCTCGATCACCAGATCGGCGTCGGCCACGGCATTGAAGTCCGTCGTGCCCGTGATGCGGGATAGAATCTGGTCCACCTGCTCGGACTTGAAGATCTTGCGTTCGACCCCCTCCTGCAGCAGGCGTTTGATGGTCCCCAGGCCGCGCTGGACGAACTCCTCCTTCAGGTCGACCATGACCACCGGGATCCCCTCCTGGGCGATCTTCTGGACGATGCCGCTGCCCATGTTGCCCGCACCGATGACGCCGATTTTACCGATCTGGCTCATGTGGCCTCCTTGCCGTGGCAGATACTGGATCCGAGATGCGGGATGCGCGATGCGCGATGCCGTCCTCTCCCTTTGGGTGGCCCCCCGCCCCGCTCATCCCTTTTCAGTCCTTGCTTTTTACTCGTTGCTCGTTACTTATTCTTCCAGACCGGCTTGCGTTTCTCCTCGAAGCTGGCGATGCCTTCCAAAGTGTCCGCGGTCTTCATCAGCGTGTTGAGGAAGAGGTCGGAAACGCCTTTGACGGCATCGGCAAAAGCCATCCCGAGGTGCTGTTTGACGGCCCGCTTGTTCAGGCGGATGATGCACGGGCTGGCGTACTGGATCTCCTTGACGAGCCCGTCCACCGTCTCCGCGAGCTTCCCGTCCTCCACGCAGTGCGTGATGAACCCGAGGGTTCTGGCCTCCTCGGCTGCATAGCGCCGTCCGGTGGTGCAGATCTCGATGGCCTTGGCCGGGCCGACGAGAAGCGGCAGCCGCACAGCGGCATACGGCGGGAGAAAACCCAGCTTGATCTCCGGCTGGCCGAAGACCGCTCCTTTTCCGGCCACGACGATGTCGCAGGCGATGGCAGCCTCCATGCCGCCGCCCAGGCAGACCCCGTGCACCGCGGCGATGGTGGGGGCCTCCTGGCCCTCGATCAGCGCGAGCATGCGGTTGAAGGTGGCGATCATGGCGTCGACCTGGTCGGGCTTGTGGTCGGCGACTTCCACCCCCGCACACCAGCTCGCGCCTTCACCGGAAATGACCACGCACTTGAGTTCCCGGTCGGCCTTGAGCGTTTCAAGTGCTGCGATCAGCTCCTTCATCATGTCGATGTTGAATACGTTGTGCTTGGGCCGGGCGAGGGCAACACGGGCGACCCCTCCAGACATGTCGAGTTTAATGCACTTGAAATCGGCCATGGCGCTCATCCTTAGATTATTCGGTTTTTTAGTTGATTTTTTTCACAGATAGTTTTTTGGGTTCGGCACCGAACCCAAAAAACTATGGTTTCACAAACACGTAATTCAGCTGGCCGTTCGGCAGCCGGTTCGCGACCGTCTTCATCGGCATGCCGACGGCGATGTCGGTTTCGGGGACGTCCTTGCCGATGCGCCCGAAGATTTTGAACTTTCCGTAGTCGAGCAGGGCGATGCTGTAGGGGACGTCCTCCTGGAACCCCGCCGGGCCGTATTCGAGCTTGCTGAAGGAAACGAGCTTGCCGCTGCCCGTGACCTCGAACCACTCCATGTGGCTCGCCAGGCACTGGAAACAGTCCGCGCGCGGCGGAAAAAAGACCCTGCCGCAGTCCTTGCAGCGGGTGCCGTCAATCTTGCCATTTTCCAGGTAGTCGATAAAGTCGTTGGTTTTGGTCAGGGAGGTAAAGCTCACTGTGCCGAATTTCTTGAAGCGCTCGTCGCTTT
>JBFYWX010000520.1:0-3147 GCA_041310825.1 Desulfobacteraceae bacterium
CCGCCAAGGCCGTGGCGTTGTGCCGCTCCGGGGAGGCCGAGGCGCTCATGAAAGGCAGCCTGCACACCGATGAGCTGATGGGGGCGGTCGTGCCGTCGGCGACGGGGCTGCGCACCGAGCGCCGGATCAGCCATGTGTTCGCCATGGATGTGCCCACCTATCCCCGGCCGCTCTTCATCACCGATGCCGCCATCAACATAGCCCCGACCCTTGAGGTCAAGGTGGACATTTTAAAAAATGCCATTCAGCTGGCCCATTCCTTGACCATTGCAACGCCCAAGGTGGCCATTCTCTCGGCGGTGGAGACGGTGAACCCGAAGATCCCAGCCACCATCGATGCCGCGGCCCTGTGCAAGATGGCCGATCGCGGGCAGATTGAGGGCGCTGTCATCGACGGCCCTTTGGCCTTCGACAATGCCGTCAGCAAGGAAGCCGCCATGATCAAGGGCATCCGATCGCCGGTGGCCGGCGCGGCGGACATCCTCCTGGTGCCCGACCTGGAGGCTGGAAATATGCTGGCCAAGCAGCTGGCCTACCTGGGCCGGGCCGACTCGGCCGGGATCGTCCTGGGGGCGCGGGTTCCCATCATTCTGACTATCCGCGCGGATTCGGCCGAAGCCCGGCTGGCCTCCTGCGCGGTCGCGGTGGCCTTCGCCCACCGCCTGCGCGGGAAGCAGGCCATCCCGAAAGCTGTTCTTTGATCGTTTCGAAAAGGATACTGACATGATCGCCGCCGCCTACGAACAACGCGCCACACTCAAGAACGGGTCCGGGGTCATGGTCCGCGCGATCCGGCCGGACGACAAGGAGCGGCTGGTCGCGGCCTTCAAGAACCTCGACCCCGAGTCGATCTTCACGCGCTTCTTCTACTACAAGCGGACGCTGACCGAGACGGAGCTCAAGGCCGCCACCGAGCTCGACTTCGAGAACGCGGTGGCCCTGGTGGTCACTCTCGGGGAGGGGGAAAAGGAGGGCATCATCGCCGGCGGGAGATATGTCGTTCTTGACCCTGAAGCGGGAGCAAAGAGCGCCGAGGTGGCCTTCACGGTCGAGGAGGATTACCACCGCCAGGGGCTCGCCCGCCTGCTGCTCAACCACCTCGCCGCCATCGCCCGCGAAAAGGGCATCGCCTCATTCGTGGCGGAGGTGCTGCCGCAGAACAGGGGCATGCTCACCGTGTTTGAAAAGAGCGGTCTGCCCATGCAAAAACAGCATCAAGGCGATGTCGTGCACATGACGCTCACCGTGGCGCACGAACGTACCTGACCCCGGCCGCACCGGCGGACGGGCCCACTGGGGAGGATCCGGTCTCCGACTGCCAGAACATCGTAAAGGCAAGGCCAGGGGAGTATCGGCTCACCTTCGTCCAGAGGGGCGATGAGCTGGTGATCACCGAAGCCCAGGCGCGGCGGCCGTACCGGGGGTTTTTCGAAAGCGATAACCCCGGGCAGATCCAGGCCCGCGGAACGTATGCGGATTCCGGGGGCTACGTCACCGAAGAGGTTTTTATCCGGTTTACCGATTCCACCTCCGGCACGGGCCGATCGGCCTGGCGGTGGTCCGACGGCTGGCATCAATGCGGCGGGCGCTTTCGTGTCTCCCTCTAGATAAACCGCTCGGAATAACGGGTAGAAATAGGGACGCCACCGGGTGGTCATAGCCCTGAGCCGATTGCTGCGATCATGGAGGATGCAGGCCGGACGCCCGTATCCGTCTGGATGAGATCGCCGGTGCCGCGCGCGCCCTGCGGGTGCTGGCCGAACAGCTCGAAGCGCAACCGGAATCGATCCTGAGGTGGCTGAACGCGGTCTGGACGCTCACCAGCCGAAAAGGGGACGGCGCTCTCGCCGTGCACCAGTCGGTGATCGAAGAGAAGTTGGCCGGGGAAACGATCGCCGATCTGGTAGACGCCCACAGCCGAGCGGTCGGCCGGTTGAGCCGAGCGATCGCCGCCGAGCTTGAGAAACTCAGATAGACGGACCGTCCGGGTCAATCGGGGCGGCGACAGACCCCCCTTGTGCTCGTGGTTATGCATAGCTATGGACCAACCACTTCAAACCTCATATCTGGAGGTTACCATGAAAAGACAGGATGCTTTGACTTCATTGCTGCTTGTGATTTTCGTTGCGTTTGGCTGCGCCTCGACCCAGGTTTCCGACCGCGAGAGGTACTCGGCCGGGAAGCTGCCGCGGCCCGGCCAGATCATCGTGTATGATTTTGTAACCACCCCCGATGGCGTCGCCTCCGACTCGGCCCTTGCGGGACAGACCGCGGCACCGGCCGCGCCGCCGTCAGCCGAGCAGGGCGAACTGGAAAAGCAAGTGGGTATGCAGATAGCCGAGGAGCTTGCCGCCAGCATCCGGGCGATGGGCCTATCTTCCGTGCGGGCGACCTCCCAGACGGTCGCGCAGGAAAACGACATTATGATTCGCGGCTATCTTTTGTCGGTTGACGAGGGCAGCCAGCTCAAACGCGTGACCCTCGGGTTCGGCTCCGGTTCTTCCGCGCTAAAAACCCTGGTCGAAGGCTACCAGATGACGGCCGGCGGCCCCCGCAAGCTCGGCCGAGGATCGATCGATGCCGCAGGAGGAAAGATTCCCGGCGGCGCCCTTGGCGTGGCGGCGCTTTTGGTGACCCACAACCCGGTAGGGCTTGCCGTTCAGGCCGGCGTGCAGGGCTACGGGGAGTACACCGGGAGCGCCAAGGTCCAGGGCCGGGCCAAGCAGGCCGCCAAGGAAATCGCCGACCAGCTCAAAATCCGTTTCCAAGAGGAGGGCTGGATTAAGTAGAAAATGCCGTGAACGGCGAAACCAGCATGAAAGACGGGTGCGTTATGACCGCTGAACAGATTCGACAAGTATCCCCAAACCAAAGGAGAATGCAGATGCAAAAGGTAATGGTGTTGCTTATGGGATTAATACTGGTAGTGGGGTGCGCCACCACGGACAGTGCCAAGACCGGAGCGCCGGTCGCGAAGGCCAGGTTCCTTGGCGATTATTACTCTAAACTGGAGTCGGGACCGGAGGGCGGGGCCAAGCTGCGCTGGTTGAAGCCGGGGGTCGATTTCGCCACGTACAACAAGGTGATGCTCGACAGTGTTATCTTCTTCTTCTCCGATGATTCCGAGTACCAGGGCATTGACCCGCA
>JBFYWX010000534.1:0-3228 GCA_041310825.1 Desulfobacteraceae bacterium
CGCCACTTCAGCGCCCAGCCCCTGGCGCAGTTCTCCCACCTGCGGCTGCGGGCGGTCGATCAGGGGCGCGAGGTGCAGACGGCGGAGGCCGGTGCGCCTGCCGTTCGGCCGCGCATCACCCTCAGCCGGAGTTTCCCGGCGCCGTTCGCTTTTATGAAGGCGAGCTTTGCCAGCGACACGGTTCCGCCCTCGGCCGCGCGCGGCACGCTGAACCTGGCGCTCTCGGCCCTGGCCGTCGTGATCTTGGCCGGGTTGCTCGCCATCTACCACAGTGCCCGGAAGGTCGTGGATTTCGCCGAGCGCCAGGCGCGGTTCGTCTCTTCGGTGACCCACGAGCTGAAAACCCCGCTCACCAACATCCGCATGTACATCGAAATGCTGGAGCAGGGCATGGCCCGCGACCCGGAGCGGGAGCATGCCTATTTTCGCATCGTGCAGTCCGAGGGGGCGCGGCTGTCGCGCCTGATCACCAACGTGCTCGAACTCTCCCGGCTGGAGAAGCGGCATCGCCGCCCCGCGCTCAAGGAGGGGGACCTCGCCGAGGTGCTCGATGAGGTCGGGGAGGTGATGGCCGAACCCCTCCGGCAGGCGGGGTTCGTTCTGAACTGCGACAACCGGCTGACCCGTCCCTTCCGCTACGACCGGGAGATCATGGTCCAGGTCCTGATCAACCTGATCGAGAACAGCATCAAGTTCGGCGCGGCTTCAGCTGAAAAAGCGATCGCCATCCGCCTGCACGAGGCGGGGGAGCGGGTCCTGATCGAGGTGGCCGACACCGGCCCGGGCATCCCCGCCCGCGACCTGAAAAAGATCTTCAACGACTTTTACCGGGCCGAGAACGCGGTGACCGCCGCGGCCGGCGGGACCGGCATCGGCCTCGCCCTGGTGCGGCGATTCGTCGGCCTGATGGGCGGCCGGGTCTTCGCAGCCAACAACCCCGGCCCCGGCTGCACCATTACGATCGAGTGGCCGCGCTGAGAGTTATCAATGGTCTCAAAATAGGCCGGAGGTCGAGTAGGCCCCTCTCCCTTACCCCCTCCCACCACTTATGGGGAGAGGGGATCGCTATCCTGTGGAGGTGTCCGTTCAATTCGGAGACCGTTAATAACAACTCCCGATCGGCAGGAGGACGCTGTCAATTGAGCCGCTGCCGCCGGAGGCCGGCGACCGCGCTCAGGTCGGCGGTGAGCTTCTCGCACGTGAAGCCGTCCTTGCGCGTGAAGACCGAGAGGTCGAGCGTGCGGCCTTTGAAGGAGAGGAAGAACCCGGCGATTCTTTCCCTCTCGGCGCCGGCTGCGCCGGAGAGCAGCTTCCCCAGCATGCGGCCCCCGGCCGATGCGCTGGCCTGATCGAGCAGCGCCTCCGCGGCCGCCCCCAGGCAATAGGAATCGATCATGCGGCGCAGGACCCGCGCGAGGGTGGCCTCGCCGGCAAAGCATCCGACCCCCACCAATCCGTTCAGGGTGTTCATTGCAGAACCTCCTTGTTCCGACATCCTGACGACTTCGTAAAATCTCCCCCCGCCCCTCTTTGCCAAAGAGGGGGGATAACCCCCCTTCCCCCCTGACCTTGGGAATTGGGTCGGGGGGATGTGGGTCAACAACTGCTGCAGGCGGCGTTGAAGTACTCGGCGGCCTCTTCGACCGTGTCGAAGAGGATCCAGTCGCGCCACACCGTCTCACCCGCCAGCCGGCGGATGTGCTCGATCATGGTGTTGCCGTGGTACTCGTAGCAGTCGCGAACCTCTTGGGTGCTAACCTGTCTGGTCATTGCTCGCCTCCTTGTGAGTGGGTTCGGGTGACACTATCTCCCGTGTTGCGAGGCCAGTCTAAAACGGGGGTGTGTCAGATGCGGTCACAGTTGTGAAAAAAAAAGTAACGAGCAACGAGTAACGAGTAACGAGTGCAAAGATGAAGTCGGAGTTGTGAGTCGGAGTTTAAAAAAGACAGAACCTCACTAACTCATAACTCCGACTCGGCACTCGGTACTACAGTGAGGTCGGTTGCGAAAGGCTGTTGCCCCTGCCAAACACTAAATACGAAACACCAAACACCAACAACAAAATACCAAACTCGGAACTCCGACTCGGTACTCTGACTTGCATCGGGGGGGGGGGATTTTTACAGCCTCTGAATTGTGCTAAACGGGTTCTGGAAAAACTCGGGCGGAGGAGCGACGCATGGCGCGGGGGGACCAGTTGGCACGGCAGTGGAAAATCATCCAGGCGCTGATCGCCTCGCGCCGGGGGCGCTCCGTGCCGGAGCTGGCCGAGACGGCGGGGTGCACCGTGCGCACGGTCTACCGGGATCTGGAAGCCCTGCAGGCGGCGGGGTTCCCGGTGACGACCGAGCGCGACGGGCACCGCATGGTCTGGTCGCTCCTCGATGCGGCCCGCCACACCCTGCCGATCCCCCTCAGTCTGCCCGAGCTGACCGCCCTCTACTTCGGCCGCAGCCTGGCCGGGGTGCTCAAGGGTACGGTCTTCCACGATGCCCTCGAATCGCTCTTCGCGAAGATACGCTCCCTTCTGCCCGCCGACATGCTGCGGCTTCTCGACCAGAGCGGGGAGGGTCTGGCCGTGGCCGCCTCGCCGGCCAAGGCCCACGAACCCTACCGCGCCATGATCGGGCAGGTCCACCAGGCCATTCTCCAGCGGCGGCGGCTCGATCTGGTCTACCGCGCCATGCAGGGCCGGGCCGAGACCCGGCGGCGGGTGGCCCCCTACCGGCTGCTCTTTTTCGAAGGTTCGTTCTACGTGCTGGGGCACTGCGGGCTGCGGCAGGACATCCGGGTCTTCGCCCTGGACCGGATCCGGGAGCTCGAGCTCACGGAGGAGCTCTTCGATGTGCCGGAGGGGCTCAGCATCGATGATTTCCTAAAGTTGAGCTTCGGGGTGTTTCACGGGCCGCCGACCCGGGTCAAGGTCCGCTTCGCGAAGTCGGCGGCGGGCTACATCATGGAGCGGAGCTGGCACCCGAGCCAGCGGATCATCACGCGCGCCGCCGGTGCGGTGATCTTTGAAGCCGAGGTGGCCGGCACCGAGGAGATCAAGCACTGGGTGCTGAAATGGGGCGCCCGGGCCGAGGTGCTGGAGCCTCTGTCTCTGCGGGAGGAGGTTCGGCGGGAGGCCGAAGCCATGCTGAAGACCTATGGCCGGCCGCGGCCTGCCGGGAGGGCCTCGGGCGGGTAAGGGAAAATCCCCCCGGCCCCCCTTTTTCAAAGGGGGGA
>JBFYWX010000022.1:0-8668 GCA_041310825.1 Desulfobacteraceae bacterium
GGAGATCGGGTTCGCCTTCCAGAAGGCCTTGACGATTTCCTTGTAGGCGACGGTGCGCTTGACCGTCGCCAAGGACTTGGCAACCACGCCGTTCATGCGCTCTCCATCCCTCTCATTTCGGAGCGGCGGCCGATGGCAGCCCCAGCTCCGTCAACTGGTTCTTGCGGAACTTAACCGAGACCGGCTCGTAGCGGCTCAGGGTCTCCTTGATCCCGGCCGAGAGGTATTTGCCGGTCAGGGTGGCGCCGCTGATTCCGTCCACGTAATGCAGCTGTTTCTCCTTGGGCACCGTCTCCTCCGCCCGGCCCTTGGCGATGCCGACCGATACGAAGGTGCCCTCGCGCGTTGCGATCTTCTTCCCCATCCAGTTCTCACGAAACCAGCGCTTCTCGATCTCCCCCCCCAGCCCGGGGGTTTCAGCGTGCTGGTAGACGGCAAATCCCTTCACGGTGGCGCCGTCACGGTCCAGGGCGAGATACCCGTGGATCGGGCCCCAGAGTCCGCGGGAGTCGATCGGGACGATGTAGCTGCGAATCGCATCCCCTTCCAGGCTGAAATAGATCGGAAGGCCTGCGGCCTCCTGGCGCGGGTCGGACCCCTCGAGAATGCGCCCGACCGGGTCCACGCGCAGCGCCCGGATCCGCTCCGCGTAGAGCCGCTCCACCTCCGCGGCCGGTACCGGGCGCCCCTCCTCCACCAGGCCGGCCGCCATCAGAACGTTGCGATGGCGGTCGATCAGGGCGTTCCTCTCCTGCCAGGGCCGGAGGCCGCTTGAGGCCGCCGTCAGCAGCAGGCTGCAGACGATGCACAACCCCGTCGCAAAGAGGAGGCTTCTTGAGCTACTGGACATTGGGCACCCGTTTTCTCAGGCGCAGTTTGACCTGGATCTCGTCGAGCAGCGGCGCAAAGCAGTTCATGAAAAGTATGGCGATCCCGATCCCCTCGGGGAAAGCCGGGTTGAACACCCGCATCAGGACCGTCAGGGTCCCGATCAAAAACCCATAGACCCAGCGCGCCCCGGGCATGGCCGGAGCCGAGACGGGGTCGGTGGTCATGTAGGCGATGCCGAAAGCTGCCCCGCCCACCATCAAGTGGTGAAGGGGGCTCAAGTGAAGATAAGGCGAGCTGCCCGGCCCCGCAACCAGATTGAGGAGCCCCGCAGCCGCGAGGAACCCGAGGATGTCGCCCAGGATGATGCGGTAATCGGCCACCCCCACCGCGATCAGAAAGAGCGCCCCGAGGATGCACAGGAAGGTCGCCGAGGCGCCGATCGAATCCGGGTAGAGTCCGAAAAAGAGCGTGCCCAGGCCGTAGCCGGCATCGAGCCAGGCCTGGATCACGCTGCCGGTCTCAGTTGCAGCGGCCACCGCGAGCGGGGTCGCTCCGGTGAAGGCATCCACGGGCGCCGCGCGGCCGGCGGCGAGGACCGTCCAGACGGCATCCCCGGAGGTCTGGGCCGGGTAGGCGAAGTAGAGAAAGGCCCGCCCGGTCAGGGCCGGGTTGAGGAAGTTGCGGCCGGTGCCGCCGAAGATCTCCTTGCCGATGACGATCCCGAAGGAGATGCCGAGGGCCACCTGCCAGAGCGGCTGGGTCGGCGGCAGCGTCAGCGGGAAGAGGGCGCAGCTGACAAACAGCCCCTCGCTGATCTCGTGCTTGCGCACCGTCGCGAACAAGGCCTCCCAGAAATAGCCCGCGGCGTAGGTCACCACCACCATCGGCACCACCACCAGCAGCCCCTTGAAGACCATGGGCCAGAAATCGAGCGGCAGACCCGATGCCAGGTGGGACTGGTAGCCGATGTTGAAAACCCCGAAGGCATAGTGGGGCAGAAGGGCCACGATCACCAGGAACATGAAGCGCTTGACGTCCAGCCGGTCGCGGACCATCGGGCTGGCCGCCGTGGTGTGGGGGGGGGCGTAAAAGATGGATTCGATGTTCTCGTAGACGAAAAAGTATTTCTCGAAGCGGCCGCCGCGTTCGAAGTGCCGCCGCTGGGAGTCGATAACTCGTTTGATCGGGTTCATGGGCTCACGCGATGTCGTCGTAGAACGTTTCCCGGGCGCGGCGCAGCGTCTGCACCAGATCGATCTTGGACGGGCAGACGAACGAGCACAGCCCGCACTCCACGCAGTCGAGCAGGCCGTGGGCCAGGGACTCCTCCACCTCGCCGGCCAGCACGCTCTTGTAGGTCAGCTGGGGCAGGATGTCGACCGGGCAGGCCCGGGCGCAGAACCCGCACTGAATGCAGGCCCGCAGGCCGCCGTTGCGGTTGCAGTCCAGGCTCCGGGCGCGCGGTGCGGCGAGGGCGGAGAGGAAGGCCCGCGAGTAGCTGGGGACATCGCGCCCCGGCATCATCCACCCGAAGGGGGGGCGCGTCTCGGCGCCCTCGGGCAGAAACATGAGCGCCGTCTCCTCCGTGTTCAGGAAGGATTCGCGGGAAGCCGTCCGCCCGGTGAAAACCCCGCCGGCGATGCAGCGCATGCCAGGGGCCGAGGCCTCCGCCGCGCTCAGGGCGGCGACCGGAGCACCGATCCGCGCTCTCAGGTGGCGGGGGCGGGTCGCCCCGGGGCCGGCGAGGACCAGCACCTGCTCGGTGGGGTAGCGGCCGGTAAGAAGGAGCTGCGCGATCAGGAGCACCCCCTGCCCGGAGACGAACCAGGCGTGGTTCTCGGCGGCCGAGCGCTTGATGCGGTAGAGCAGCACCCCGGGATCATGGGCGGGGTAGTTTCCGGTGGTGACGTGAGTGAGGCGATCCGTGAGCCCGTTCAATGCCGCGGCGTTCTCCTGCAGAACCGAAACCTTCACGGGGGCATCGGCCGCCCGCTCCAGCACCCGGATTCCGTAATTGAAGAGCTCCTCGCGCCCGGCG
The DNA here is from genome assembly GCA_041310825.1 of Desulfobacteraceae bacterium. Taxonomy (GTDB): domain Bacteria; phylum Desulfobacterota; class Desulfobacteria; order Desulfobacterales; family SpSt-501; genus SpSt-501. The sequence goes on from JBFYWX010000022.1 coordinate 2,870, forward strand.
AGGTAGACGGCGGGTAGCGGGTGGAACGGGTCGAGGTTGTCCAGGTGGACGAAAACGGCCGGGGGCTTCCTGTCGATCGGGGCCGCATCCCGGAAGGGGAGCTCGCGAACAAGGGGCCAGAGGCCCACCGCCATGAGCCGCTCGATCAGCTCGCGCCGCGCGATCGATTCCAGCGCCTCGCGCCCGAGGGGTGTGAACTCCTCGAAGGCCTCCTCGGCGTCCAGCTCCACGACGATGGCGCGGATCACCCGCCGGGGGCCGAAGGTGATGGCGCTCACCGTGCCGGCCCCGGGGGAGCGGTAGAGGACGCCGGGGTGGCGCTTGTCCTCGAAGAGGACCGAGCCCACCCGCACCCGGTCGCCGGCCTTGACGGTGAGCCGGGGCTTAACGAACCGCAGCCGCGCGGGCACGACGGCGAGCCGCGCGGGCCGCGGCAGAAGGTCGAGGTCGGCGGACGGCTTACCGGAGAGCCTCAGGTGGTAGCCCTTCTTTAAATGCAACACGTTCATGCCTGTCAGCTCCGCTTGCCTTCCGGCCTATAGCACGCCTGCCGGGGCCATTTCAACGTCCTCTCGGTCAGTGCCGGTCGCCCGCCCGATCGCACCCGAATAGGCTTGACATTTTTTTCCTCTCCTATAATGTTAATATTTTGATAAGTCGATGCAAATGCCGGATTTTCGCCGGCAGCCGGCGAGGAGGAATCTATGACCGAAATCGTCAAAAAAGAAGTCTGCCGCTGCGTGAACTGCGGAAACGAGGCGGAGATGGTTTTCACCTGCACCCTTCCGGATGGTGAGGCCGCAACCGGCCCGGCATCGAAACCGAAAGCCGATGAGGCCGCCCATGCGGCGCGGCACGTAAAGGCCACGGGCACCTGCACGCACTGCGGCAACGAGGCCGACATGTGGATCGATGTGTAGCCGGGTGTCTGCCCGGCCACTGTCCGGATGAAGACCGGCACGCCGAAAGAGGACCGCCATGGAAGAAGAGTGCAAGATTACCTTGAACACGGGGCTGCGCGGGGTCACGATCGCCAACACGCGGATCTGCGAGGTCGACGGCAAGAACGGGCGCCTGATCTATCGCGGCTACCTGATCCAGGACCTGGCACAGGCGAGCTACGAGGAGGTCGTCCACCTCCTCCTCTACGAGAACCTGCCGAGCTCGGAGGAGCTGAAAGACCTGCGCGCGCGGCTGGCGGCCGAGCGGCCCATTCCGCCCGAACTCGTGGCCGCTCTGAAGACCCGCCCAGCCAAAGCGCACCCGATGGACATCCTCCAGGCGGCCGTCCCCATGCTCGCCCATCACGACCCCGACCTGGCGGACCCCTCGCGGGAGGCCGCTTTGCGCATGGCCCACCGTCTGATCGCCCGGTTTCCGACGGTGCTCGCCGCCTGGCACCGGATCCGCAGCGGCCTTGAGCCCGTGGCGCCTTCGGCCGAGCTCGGCCACGCCGCCAACTTCCTCTACATGCTGAACGGGCGGCCCCCGGATGCGACCGCCGCCCGGGCCATCGACACCGCGCTCGTCCTGCACGCCGAGCACGCCTTCAACGCCTCCACCTTCGCCGCCCGCGAGGTCGCCTCCACCCAGGCCCACATGTACGCCGCGGTCGCGGCCGGCGTGGGCTCCCTCTCCGGAGCCCTGCACGGGGGGGCCAACGCCAAGGTCATGCAGATGCTCCTGAAGCTTGGTAGCACCGACAAGGTGGCGGAGTTCGTCAACGCCGAGCTCGACGCGGGCCGCAAGATCTTCGGCCTTGGGCACGCGGTCTACGACGTAGACGACCCCCGGGCCCACATTCTGGCCCCCATGTCCAAGGCGCTGGGCGAGCGGACCGGCAACCCGCGCTGGTACGAGATGTCCACGCTGATCGAAAAGACGGCCAAAGAGATCTTTCGCACGCGCAAAAACGCCGACATCCCCGTGAATGTCGATTTCTACAGCGCATCGCTCTACTACTACCTCGGCATCCCGGTGGATTTATTTACCCCGGTCTTCGCCATCGCCCGGGTCGCCGGCTGGGCGGCCCACATCATCGAGGAGCAGTTCGCCGGGGCGGCCCCGAAACCGGTGCTCTACCGCCCGGAGTCGGAGTACGTCGGCGACTACTGCGGGCCGGAGGTGTGCGAGTACACCCCGCTCGACCAGCGCCAATCCAAGTAGACCGGGCGTTGCCACCGTTGCTGGACTGGATCCCCCCGTGGCCCCCCCCCACGCGGGCGGGGGAAGGCCCGGATGAGTGCGGTCAGCAGCGGCAAGGAAGTGCCGGCGGGAGATCATTCAGCCCATCCGAATGACGACGCAGCGATCGATCATCCTCGATGAGCTAAGGCGGGTCGACACCCACCCCAGCGCCGATGGGCTCTATGCGATGGTCCGAAGGCGGCTGCCCCGCATCAGCCTGGGGACCGTCTACCGCAACCTGGAGATCCTGGCCGGACCGGGGAGATCCGTTGCATCGATACTGGCGGCCCCCTCAAGCGGTTCGACGGCAAGACCGAGGAGCACTACCACATCTGCTGCGCGAGCTGCGACCGGCTCGTGGACGCCGCGATCGAGGTGGATCGTGACATCGACGACCCTATCCGGCGCGTCACCGACTTCGAGATCCTCCGCCATCACCTGGAGTTTCTGGGGCGCTGCCCCCGCTGCCGGCTTGCGGCGATGGACCCTCCGGAGTTGCCTGCGGCCCCCCCCATCCCCCTGGCGACCGGAGGCGTTCGCCCGCCTGCCGGGTTGACAAATTGCAGCCGGCCCTCTAGCATCAGGCATCTGGCAGCCAGTACCTTTCCGGAAGATGTTCGGCCTAGCAGCTTCGTGCGCGGCGCGCGCGGCAAGGAACACAACGATGAACATCCTGATAACCGGGTGCTCGGGTTTCGTCGGCTCACACCTGTGCCGTCACCTCCTCGCCCGAGGCCACCAGGTGACCGGCATTGCACGCCACGGCCCGCCCGAAAATGATCGGCCGGCCCAATTCCATTTCATCCCCGCGGACACCACCCGGCCGGGCGCATGGCAGGCCGAGCTCTCGCGGGCGGAGGCGGTCATCAACCTTGCCGGCCGCTCTATCTTCGGGCGCTGGACCGAAGCGATCAAACAGGAAATTCACGACAGCCGGGTTCTCACCACCCGCAACATCGTGGAATCGCTTCCGGCGGGGAAACCCGTTGTGCTGGTCAGCGCTTCAGGGGTCGGTTATTACGGTGATGGCGGCGAAAAGCCGCTCACCGAGGAGGCTCCCGCCGGGGACGATTTTCTTGCGCGGCTCTCCATCGACTGGGAAGCGGCGGCCATGCGCGCGGCGGATGCTGGCGCGCGGGTGGCGCTCACGCGCCTGGGGGTGGTCCTCGGGCCGGGCGGAGGCGCCATGGCCCCGATGCTGAGGGCCTTCAAATCTTTCGTCGGCGGACCCATCGGCAGCGGACGGCAGTGGTTTCCCTGGATTCACATCAAGGACCTCGCGGCCGCATTTGAGTTCATCATCGAGACCCCCGGCCTGAGCGGGCCGGTCAACCTCTGCGCCCCGAGCCCGGTGCGCAACCGGGACCTGACGCAGGCACTCGCAAAGGCGCTGAACCGGCCGGCCGTGGTACCGACGCCGGCGTTCATGCTACGCCTCGTCCTGGGGGAGTTCGCCGGGGTGCTGCTCGGCAGCCAGCGCGCCCTCCCGCGCAAGCTCGAGGCCCACGGGTTTCGCTTTCACTACCCGGACATCCCAGCGGCCGTCACGGCGGTCGTCGCGGCCGGTTAAGCGCAGAGAAGGAAACGGAATGGCCGCCACGCCCCCATCCAACGCGACCTACACATTGGTCTCCTGGAACGTCAACGGACTGCGGGCGGCGATGAAGAAGGATTTTCTGGGCTCCTTGCAGCGCCTCGATGCCGACGTCGTAGCGATTCAGGAGACCAAGCTCCAGTCCGCCCAACTCGACGCGCAGATGGCGCGGGTCGCGGGCTACGAGTCTTTCTGGTCGCATTGCGAGGGGAAAAAAGGCTACAGCGGGGTCGGGGTCTACAGCCGCCTTGCGCCTCTCCGGACAGGCACCGGGATCGGCCAGGCGCGCTTCGACCGCGAGGGCCGCATCCTGGAGCTCGACCTCGGGCGGTTCGTATTTTTCAACGTCTATTTCCCGAACGGGCAGATGAGCGCGGAGCGGCTGCAGTATAAGCTCGATTTCTACGAGGCCTTTTTCGACTATACCGACGCCTTACGGCGGCAGGGCCGAAGCCTCGTCATCTGCGGGGATTACAACACCGCCCACAACGAGATCGACCTCGCCAACCCCAAGGCCAACGAGAAGACATCGGGCTTTTTGCGGATCGAACGGGACTGGATCGACCGGATCAGTGCGCGGGGCTACGTGGACACCTTCCGGCACCTGCACCCGGACACCGTCCGGTACTCATGGTGGACCTACCGTTTCAAGGCACGGGAGCGGAATATCGGCTGGCGCATCGACTATGTGTTCGTGACCCAGGACCTGATCGCCAACGGGCAGGTGCGGGGGGCCTTCATCGAAAACGAGATTCCGGGCTCGGATCATTGCCCGATCGGGGTGGTGCTTGCGCTATGAAGCCCCGGAGCCCGAAATGCGGTGCGAGGCATGCGTGGAGACCCCGCGGATAGCGGCCCTCTACGGCAGCCCCCGGCGGCGCGGCAACACGGCCCGGCTCCTCGGCGCGGCCGTCTCCGGCGCCCGCGCAGCCGGCGCTCAGGTCGAAGAGATCGTGCTGCGCGACCTCAAGCTCTCCCCCTGCCTTGAGATTTACAGCTGCACCAAGGATGGGGAGTGCCGCATCCGCGACGATTTCCAACGGGTGCGGGATCTCGTACTGGCCTGCGGCGGGCTGATGCTGGCCTCCCCCATTTTCTACTACACGGTGAGCGCCCACACCAAGATCCTGATGGACCGGTTCCACTCGCTGTGGGTCAAAAAGAACTGGGCCGCCCCGCGGCCGGAGGCGGTGGCCACCCCGCGGCGAAAAGGGGTTTTCATCTCGGCCGGGGCGACCCGCGGCAAGAAGCTTTTCGAGGGGAGTCTTCTCAGCGTGCGCTATTTCTTCGACACCCTCGACATGGACCTCTGGCGCTCCGTCCTGTGTCGCGGACTGGAGTCCGCAGAGGACGTATTGAAGCACCCTGGCTATTTGCAGGAGGCCCACCGGGCCGGAAAGGAGCTCGCCGAGGCGCTCCGGGGGGATGCCCCCGCCGCCCCCGGAGCGTGATCCCGTTATGGAATTAAACTTCGAACCGATTTCTCTCGACCGGCAGAACGACTACCGGGCGCTTGTCGCCCGGGTGCCGCAGCTCGCCTCGGATTACAGCTTTCTCAACCTCTGGGCCTGGGCCGAGGAGTACGGCCTCAGCTGGGCCTGGGACGGGGAGCTCGTCTGGATCCAGCAGACCCGCCCGCAGGAGGCGCTCTGGGCGCCGGTGGGTGCCTGGGAAGCGGTGGACTGGCAGCAGGTCTTTTCCAAGACGGCCCTGGCCGGCCGCACCTTCATCCGCGTGCCCGACCGACTCGCCGATCTCTGGCGGCAGCAGCTCGGCCCACGGGTCGCCGTCACGCCGGAGCGCGGCCACTGGGACTACCTCTACGCTCTCAGCGACCTCGTGGAGCTGCCGGGCAACCGCTTTCACAACAAAAAGAACCTGCTCAGCCAGTTCACCAAGGCCCACGCGTTCACCTATCTGGATTTCGGGCCGCGGCTGATCGATCAGGCCATGGCCATGCAGGAGGACTGGTGCACCTGGCGCGACTGCGAATCCTCCGACATGCTGGCATCCGAGAA
>JBFYWX010000074.1:0-2770 GCA_041310825.1 Desulfobacteraceae bacterium
GCCACACCTCCGGCTGGCCGCCCTTTACGGCAGCCGTCCAGCGCAGGCACTCCTCTAGGGCCGGGCTGCCGGGGAACAGCGACGCGGTGTGGCCGTCCGCGCCCACCCCGAGGATGATCAGGTCAAAAACCGGCTCGGCGAGGCGCCGCATGCGAAAATGTGCTCTCAGTTCCTCTTCGTAGCGCCGCGCCAGAACCTCGGGGTCTCCCGCCACCGGCACGGGGTGGACCCCGGCCGGCCGCGTTGCGAGCTTTTCAATGAAATCCGTGCGGGCCGCCCCGAAATTGCTGTCCGGGTGCGCATAGGGCACCAAGCGTTCATCCGCCCAGAACAGGTGCATCCGGTCCCAGGCGATATCCGACGCATAGGGGTTCTGGGTCCAGAGATGGTGCATGCCCCGGGGGGTCGACCCGCCCGAGATCGCGATGGAAACGCACCCGCCCCCGGCCGCAGCGGAGCGCGCCGTTTCCAGCAGCACATCCGCGGCCGCCTTCAGCGCTGCCGCGGTGTCCGCCTCCACCCGGATGTCGCTGCCCGTGTTCATGCCGGTCGATCGTCTCCATTCACGCCGTCGGCTGCCCGGCACTGTCGCCTATCAGGGCGGGCTTATTCCTTGCGCACTTTCTGGATCAATTTGGGGATGAAGAAGGAGATGACGAACAAGCCAATCGATAAAAAAACGTTGAATGACCACAGCGCACCCCAGTCGCCCGACACCCAGACCTCCTTGAGGGTGCCGATGAAGAATGTAAAAATGAAGGTCCCCACGAGGATCCCCACGCCCGTGCCGAAGAAGTAGTCCCAGAAATGGACCTTGGTCAACCCCAGGCCGAAATTCAAGGGGGTGAACGGGAAATAGAGCAGGCGCAGGTAAAGCACCGCGGCAAAGCCATTGCGCTCGATGCTGTTGTCGTACTTCCGGAGCCTGTCGCCGATGAGCGACGCAGCGAAATCGCGGCCGAGGGTCCGGCCGATGCAGAACGCCGCCGCCGCGCCGATCATGGCGCCGACCCAGACGTAGACAAACCCCCAATAGGCCCCGAAGATCACGGCGCCGAACCCGGTCAGGATCGAGCCCGGCACGAACAGACAGACGCCGATGGCGTAGATGAGGATGAAGGCCAGCGGTGCCCACAGGCCGGCGCTGGCAAGCAACCCGCTCAGGGCGTCCGCCGTCAGATAGTCCTGCACCGGCGTGAATCGGACCAGGCCGATCGCGGCGGCAATGAAGGCGGCGAAGATGAGGGCTTTGATCAGCGACAGGCGGCGGTTGACGGCGGGCGCCTTCTCGGTTACGGCTGGCATGGCATCGGCTTCCTCTCGGGGGTTGTTTGCCCCCGTCCCGGTGGGGGCTGAAATTCACACAGGGTTGAAAAGGTGGAGGCTTTCGGCGGGGCCTCCGCTGCCGGCCGCGTAAAAACTCAGCCGGCCCCCGCGGTCCGGGCAGCGCTCGCACGCGTCGAGGATCGGGTTCAGAAACGCCCAGGACCGTTCCACCCCGTCCTGTCGCCAGAAAAGCATCTGGTCTCCCAGCATGCAGTCCAGCAGCGCCTTTTCGTAGGCGTCCAGCACCGGACCGGTGTAGTTCTGATGGTAGTTGAAATCCATGGTCACGGTTCGCAGGCAGACCGTGGCCCCGGGGTTCTTGGTCTGAAACGTGAGGGTGATCGTTTCGTCCGGGTAGATGCCCAGAATCAGCCGGTTGGCCGAAATGGGCCCACCCAGCGTGTGCCGGAACATGGAATACGGGACCTGTTTGAACTGGATGGCGATTTCGGTGACCTTCTGCGATAGGCGCTTGCCGGAGGTGATGTAAAACGGGACCCCCTGCCAGCGCCAATTGTCCACCTGGACCTTCATCATGGCGTAGGTGGGCGTCAGGGAGGCGGGGTCAACCCCAATCTCCTCACGGTATGCCGGGACCGGATTGCCGTCGATCATGCCAGCCGTGTATTGCCCGAGAACGAGATACTTCTCGATGTGATCGAGCGGAAACGGCCGTAGGGCGCTGAACAGTTTGGCCTTTTCATCCCGCACCAGCTCGGCCTCGAAGCGCGGCGGGGGTTCCATGGCCACGAGCGCGAGGATCTGCATCATGTGGTTCTGGAACATGTCACGCAGCACCCCGGACGGTTCGTAGTAGCCGGCCCGGTGCTCGACGCCCAGGGATTCGGTGGCCCGGAGGCTGACGTGGTCGATGTAGCGCCGGTTCCAGAGCGGCTCGAAAATCGAGTTGGCAAATCGGAACATGAGGATGTTCTGGACCGTCTCCTTGGCCAGGTAGTGATCGATGCGGAAGACCTGGTGCTCCTGGAAGTGCTCGTGCAGGCGGCGGTCGAGCTCCCGGCTCGTGGCGAGGTCCGTCCCAAACGGCTTTTCAAGCACGATGCGCGCCCAGCCGTTGCCGTCCCGGTTTTCGACACCCAACCCGGCCTTCCCCAGGTTCCGGGCCACGGGCTGGTAGAGAGTGGGCGGCAGCGCCAGATAGAAAATCCGGTTGCCGCGGGTGGCGGAATCGGAGTCGAGGTCACGGAGAAAGCGGGCAAGCTCGCCGACGGACGCGGCCTCCGGGTAGTTCACGCAGCGGTAGTGCAGGCGGTCGGCAAACCGTTGCCACGCGGCAAGGTCCCGTTCACCAGCGGGGCGGACCGCGGCCTGCATCCGGCCGCGGAACTCCACGTCGGTCCACTCCGTGCGGCCGCAGCCGACGACCCGGAAAGGCTCCGGCAGCCCGCCGTTGCGGTAGAGGTTGAAGAGCGCCGGCATCAGC
>JBFYWX010000115.1:0-3368 GCA_041310825.1 Desulfobacteraceae bacterium
GCGTAGTCCGCCACCAGCGGCATCCACGAAATCGGCATGGCGATCACCAGGTCGAGGGCGGTCATGAAGGCGAGCGGCGCGGCCGCAGCGGCCGGCTTGGCCGAAAGCCCGGTGAAGGCAATCCATGTCATCATCAGGAGGACCACCACCAGGGCAGCGACCGAAACGCTCTGGAGAAGCTTCCAGACGGTTTTACCGGTCCACAGCGCCCACAGCAGCGTGCCGCAGCCGATCAGGACCACCCAGAAGGCGTCGGTCGCCAAAAGGCCGCCGATCGGTTTGCCGAGAGCGGCGCCGGCCCGGCCGCCGATGATCAGCATGATGGCGGCCCAGCCGATGAGCTGCACGATGTTGAGCACCGCCGCGAGGTTGGAGCCCCGGATCCCGAACGCGGGTCGGATCGAGACCATGGACATGATCCCGTGGTCGGAGCCGATCACGCCTCCCAGCGCCATGAGCGTGTTGCCGATGAGATGGCCCAGCAGAATGGCCCAGAGGCCGGACCAGAATCCCAGCGGGGCCAGAAACCCGCCGGCCCAGATCTCGGCCAACGAAATGGCCACTCCGGCCCACAGCAGGAAGAAATCGATGCCGCGCAGATTCCGATCTGGGGCGGGAACGGGTCGAATGTCCATGGATGCTCCTTGCCGCCGGAGGGGCTGCGGGCCAACCGGGCACGAGTCGCCTCTCACCTCTCCACCTAAAAAGAACTGAGGGAGGAAACCGAGCTTAGCCCTCAGTCCTCTGCCCTCAGTCCTCACAATTCGTTGCTCGCGGCTACACCACGCCCTGGTCCATCATGGCGTCGACGACTTTCAGGAACCCGGCGATGTTGGCGCCGACCACGTAGTTGCCCGGATGGCCGAACTGCGCCGCGGCGTCCATGGCGGCCTTGTGAATGCTCTTCATGATCATCTGCAGCCGCTTGTCGACCTCTTCCCGTGTCCAGGCAAGCCGCATGCTGTTCTGGGTCATCTCCAGGCCGGACACCGAAACCCCGCCCGCGTTGGCCGCCTTGCCCGGGCCGTACAGAATCTTGTGCTCCAGGAAAATGTCCACCCCCTCCGGGGTCGTGGGCATGTTCGCGCCCTCGCAGACCAGGGTGACGCCGTTTTTCATCAGGTTCCGGGCGTCCGTGCCGTTGATCTCGTTCTGGGTCGCACTCGGGAAGGCGCAGGCCGCCTTGTGGTTCCAGAGCGGGTTGTGGTCCGCGGCCGGATCGATCGGCGTGTACACCGCGGCAGGGTACTTCTCCGCGTACTCCTTGATGCGGCCGCGGCGCACGTTCTTCAGGTTCATCACGAAGTCGAGCTTCTCGCGGCTGATGCCGGCCTCGTCGTAAATGGTGCCGGCCGAATCCGACAGCGTCACCGGCTTCGCACCCAGCTGAATCAGCTTCTCCACCGTATACTGCGCCACGTTCCCCGAGCCGGACACCAGACACACCTTGCCCTCCAGGCTCTGGTTGCGGGTTGCCAGCATCTCGGAGGCGAAGTAGACCGAGCCGTAACCGGTCGCCTCAGGCCGGATCAGGCTCCCGCCCCAGTTCAGCCCCTTGCCGGTCAGAACCCCCGCAAACTCGTTTCGCAGCTTCTTGTACATACCGAACAAAAACCCGATCTCACGCGCCCCCACCCCGATGTCGCCGGCCGGCACATCCGTGTCCGGGCCGATGTGGCGGAACAGCTCGCTCATGAAGCTGTGGCAGAAGCGCATGACTTCGAGGTCGGACTTGCCCTTGGGGTTGAAGTCCGCCCCCCCCTTGCCCCCGCCCATGGGCAGCGTCGTCAGGGCATTCTTGAAAACCTGCTCGAAGGCCAGAAACTTCAAAATCCCCAGGTTGACCGACGGGTGGAAGCGCAGGCCCCCCTTGTAGGGCCCGATGGCGCTGTTCATCTGGATCCGGAAACCCCGGTTGACCTGGATCACGCCCTGGTCGTCCACCCACGGCACCCGAAACAGGATCACCCGCTCCGGCTCCACGATACGCTCCGGAATCCGCGCCTTGCGGTAGATCGGGTTGCGGTCCAGCACCGGCTTGACCGAATCCATCACCTCGCCTACGGCCTGATGAAACTCCTTCTCGTTCGGGTCTCGGCTTTTGACATGCTCCATGATCTCGGACATAGGACCTCCCTTTCATTTACAGGTTGATAACCGCTGACATTTGGCGTCGAAAATTCATAGTCATCGTGGATGAAAAATTATAGTTTGCCCGGCAAGTATAAGTCAAACGAATTAAAATCATATTTTTGATGAAAACCGGTTCTGGGTCAAGAAAAGCAAGGCCGGGAGCTTGCGCCCGGATGTTCAGGTGCTGGCCGGCCGCGAGGACTCGGCCAGCATGTTGGTGAGCGGCGAGTAGCGGACGGTGACGTTGCGACCGGCCTGCTTGGCGGCATAAAGGGCGGCGTCGGCGAGCCGGATCATCTCATCCGGCCGGGCGGCATCGGAAGGGTAGCTGGCGATTCCCAGGCTGAGGGTGGGGGTCTGCAGGCCGTCCACCGGCAGCTGCGCCAAGCCGGCCCGCAGGCGTTCGGCCAGGCAGAATGCCGCTTCCTTGTCCGTGTCCGGCAGCAGGAAAACGAACTCCTCCCCGCCGTAGCGGGCGAGAATGTCCACGTCCCGGATGCTTTTCCGAAGATATTTACCGATCGCCTCGAGCACGCGGTCACCGGCGGGATGGCCGTAGGTGTCGTTGACCGACTTGAAGTGATCCAGATCGGCCATGATGACCGAGAGCACTTTGTTGTAGCGCTCCGCCCGGTGGATCTCCTCCTGCAACTTCGCCATGAAATACCGGCGGACATAAAGACCCGTCAGCGAGTCGGTGACGGCCATGTCCCAGAGCTGGGCCTTGTTGACCGCCACCGCCGCCTGGTCGGCGACCGCCTTGAGCATGTGCACGTCCTGCTCCGTGAACCCGTCGGCCTGGCGCTTGTTGGTCAGGTTGATGACTCCGATGGTCTCGTTGTAGACCACCATCGGGATGCAGGCGATCGAACGCGCGAACGAGGAATCCGGGCCCACGAACAGGTCATCCTCGCGCGTGTCGTTGACCACCAGCGGCCGGGCGGTCAGGAACACGCGACCGGCGATGCCCTCCCCCGGCCGGAAACTCCGGCAGCGGACTTCGTTGTTGTTGACCCGCTCCTGATAATCCGTGTCCGCGATGCCGGCCAGAACGCGGATGTTCAAACGGTCGGTCTCCGGGTCGTAGAGCATGATGGAGCCTTTTTCGGCGGAGGTGATCTCGATCGCCTGGCTCAGGATGTATTGCAGCAGTTTTTTCAGGTCGCTGATGTAGTTAATGGCCTTGCCGATGTTGTAGAGCAGGGAGAGGTTCTGAAGCGTCTTGTCCAGGCCAT
>JBFYWX010000158.1:0-3243 GCA_041310825.1 Desulfobacteraceae bacterium
CGGGAGAGAGCTTCGGGCTGGCGGAGGGGTTTCACCGCGTCGAAGCCCCACCCTAAACGGATGTTATTTAGCCGGACCATGCCGGCGCAAAGACCCCCTCCCCTGACCCCTCCCGCAAGGGGAGGGGAATCGACTCACCTAACCTCTCCCACCGGACCGCCATCGCAACTCCTCCCCCTTGAGGGGGGAGGCCGGGTGGGGGTGTTCTTTGGCTGCAGCGCATGCAGCCTATCGTGCCGGCTACGACCCTATTTGGGTTCGGATGGCGTTGTGTAGCGGACCTCGGGCCGCTCGCGGGCCGAGCCGCTGCGGAAGACAAAGGCGGTGAGGGAGCCGGTGGCGGGGTAGCCGCCGGCAAATCCCAGCGCATGGAGGTTGGCCTTGTGCCGGGGGGTGAGCGCCAGCCCGCGCGCCCACAGCATCGCAAAGACGATCACATCACCGTGGGTCACGGCGGCGACCTTACAGCCGGGGTGCTGCCGACGCACCCGGTTGAAAAAGGCGAGCGCCCGGGCGACGATGTCGGCCGGCTGCTCGTAGGGCGGCCCCACCCCGGTGTAGACATCCCCCTGCCGCGCATCCACCTCAGCCCCCGGCCGCCCTTCGAAGGCGTTGCGGATCTCGATCAGGTGCCGGGTCTGGCGCAGGGGCACCCCCGGGTGAAAAGCAGCGATCGCCCGCGCCGTCTGGCGCGCCCTCAGAAGGGGGCTGCTGTAAAGCGCCGCCACCCCGGTCCCTGCCAGGAATCGCCCGGCGGCCCAGGCCTCTTCACGTCCCCGCGCGCTCAGCCGGAAGCGCGGCAAGCGCCCGTAGAGAATTTTCTGCGGGTTGTGGACGTTTCCGTGGCGGACGAGCACGATGGTGGTGGACGCGTTCATCACCGGACCTCATCCCGCCGCCGGGTGTCGGCGGCGGGCTATCTTTTCAGTTTTGCGAGCAGATCGCGGCAGAGCGATAGAAAATGCCCGGCCTCCTTTTCCCGCGGCCGCGGCAGCCCGACACGGATCTCCTCGCGAATCCGGCCGGGGCTGGTGTCCATGAGCAGGATCCGGTCAGCCATCTTGACGGCTTCGGCGACATCGTGGGTGACAAAGAGAATCGTGTGGTTGAGCTTCTCCCAGAGATCGAGCAGCAGGCTCTGCATTTCCTCGCGGGTCTGCGCGTCCAGAGCGGCAAAGGGCTCGTCCATGAGGAGGATGGCCGGCTTGAGGATCAGGACCCGCGCAAGCGCCACGCGCTGCTTCATTCCGCCGGAGATCTCGCGCGGCAGGTAGCTGCGGAATTCGGTCAGGCCGACCAGGGCGAGGAAGCGTTCGACCTCCGCTTTGACGCTACGCTGGGGGGCACGCATCCCGAAGGCGATGTTCTCCTCGACCGTCAGCCACGGGAAAAGGGCGTCCTCCTGGAACACCACGCACCGGTCCGGCCCCGGGCGGGAGACCTGCCGGCCGTTCAAAACGAGGCTGCCCGCCGTCGGCGGGATGAACCCGGCGAGGATGTTGAGCAAGGTCGTCTTGCCGCAGCCGCTCCGGCCCAGGATGCAGATCATCTCCCCCCGCTCCACACCGACATCGATCCCATCCAGAACTTTTTGAAAGCTGCCGGCGCCGGGGAAGGTCTTGGAGAGCCCCCGGATTTCAAGGATCCGCTGCCGGGACTGCACCGGGGCGGAGGGGGAAACAATTTTCAGGCGCGATTTCACGAAAGCCTCCGCGCGCTCTTGAAACAGAGCCGCATGACCTGGTGCAGCAGGAGGTCGCTTGCCCGGCCCAGCACGGCGATGAGAATGATGCCCACCACGATCATGTCGATCCGGCCGAGCATCCGCGCATCCATGATGATGGCGCCCAGCCCGTTCGGCACCCCGGTCAGCTCGCCTAACACCAGGTAGGCCCAGGCGATCCCCAGCCCCAGCCTCAGCCCGGCGATGATCTGGGGCATGGCGGCCGGCAGGAGGATGGCGAAGACCCCGCGCACCCGGGTGATGCCTAGCATCGCTCCCGCCTGGAAGTAGATCGGGTTCACCTGGCGCACCCCGCTCGCGGTGTTGAGATAAATGGGGAAGAAGGCGGCGAGAGCCACCAGGAAAACGGTTGTTTTGATGCCGATCCCGAACCACACCATGGCGAGCGGCAGCCAGCAGATCCCCGGCACGGCGCGCAGAGCGTTGATGGTGTTGCTGATCAGCCGGTTGACCAGGGCGCGCCGGCCCGAAAAAAAACCGGCCGGGATCCCGACGGCAACCGCCAGACCGAAACCAAGCCCCACCCGCAGGATGCTGCTCGTAAAATCCTCCCAGAAGCGCCCGGCATAGGGCATCCCGCCGGGGCTCCCGAACATGTAATTGTAGGCCGCCGCGCTGATCTGGACCGGGTGCGGGAGCAGGTAGGCCGGTACAGCCCCGGATTCGCCGGCGGCGAACCAGAGGGCCAGCATCACGGCCGGGATGATCCAGGGCTGAGCGGCATGAAGCCTTCCCCACCGAGTGGTGTCGTCGCTCACGGCCACCTCCTCGGGTCAGGGCTGAAGCCGCTTTGCCGCCGCGCGGACAAAGCCGAGATCGAAGAGCCGGTCGTAGTCCGGCTGGCGCTCAATCAGGCGCAGGGCCTGCAGCCGCTCGCCGAGCGCCCGGGTCCTGGCGACGAACTCCTCGTCCATCCTCCAGGCCAGTTCGATGTTGCGTGCGGCCTTCTCCAGGATGGGCCGCGCGGTGCCGAAGGCCTCCGCCTGCCGGTGCCACTGCTCCGGGTACGCCTTGAGATACTCGGTGGCCCGGGCGTGGGCCAGCACCACCTCGTTGACGAGCCGCGGATTTTTCGCAATCGTATCCCGCCGGACCAGCAGGGCGGCATTGATGGTCCCGATCGCATCCCCGAAATAGGGATAGGAGAGAATCCGGCCGTAGCCCTGGTCCACGGCCAGGGCCGGCAGGGGCTCGCCGGACAGGAAGGCGTCGATGGCCCCGCCGGCGAGGGCCGTCCCCATGTCGAAGAAATCGACCCGGGTCAGCCGCACATCCGTATCGGGGGCGAGCCCGCTGCGGGTCAGGGTCTCGCGCAGGAGTATTTCGTGCATGGTGCCCGGCACGTAGCCGATCCGCTTGCCCCTCAGGTCGGCCACCCGCCGCACCGGCCCCTCCTTCCGGACCACCAGGGCCGAGGCCTTGTTGCAGAGCGCGGCCACCACGACGACGGGCTGGCCCTGGGCGGCGGAAAAGATGGCATGAGCCAGGGTGGTGCCGCA